>CAZYBL010000078.1:0-6086 GCA_964645805.1 uncultured Candidatus Peribacteria bacterium
TAAGAGAATATATATTTCACTGAAGAGTGTGAGCAATTCGTCAGATGGTTTTGTAGACTTAACAACAAGACACTCCATAGACAAATCCATAATAGAATCGTTGTCTCTTCCTTCCGTCATTGCCTCCAAAACATCCTGACTCATCGCCAAGCCCTTAATTTCATTGACGGAAGATCCGAATATTGGATACCTTGAAAACGGAGTTTTGAAAACTTTGTCAGCTGCATTTCGAATAGTTGAGTTTTCATTAACGCTAATAATGTCCTTAAGCGGAGTCATAATATCTGCTGCAGTTTTATCATTAAGGAGAAATGCTCGATGAACCAGCTGACCCTCATCGCTCTCAATGTAGCCCGCTTTTCTTCCCATGCTGGCAAGAGATCTAATTTGCTGTTCACTTCCAATCACACGTTTACCGTTCTTAAAGAACTCAGTAAGTTTTTCCAGAGGCAAAACAATTGGGAGAAGGATTGTTGTTAAGACAAGAATATAAGGAGCAGTTAGGCGACCAATTTGCGGAGCTCTATGTGAACCGATTGATTTTGGAATAATTTCTGAGAATACGATTGTAGCTAACATCAGAATTGCTGTGACTGCACCAATAGCGAAATTTCCATAAAGATCGATTGCCATTTTTCCGACTAAAATTGGTCCAAGTATATTTACAATGTTTGTGAATATAACCAGAACTACAACTGATCTTGTTAGATTCCTTGTAACAGTTCTAAGAGATCTTGCCCCACCCTTCTTCTTAACAACCAATTCCTCAACCTCCGCATGGGAAATGCTCAAAATCGCAGCTTCTATCATGGCAAACATTCCTGACAGAAGGACAAAGAGGACGGCGATTGATATTAGTTCGAGCATGTTCTGTTAACTATTATAGCATACAAATCGTCACTGGTCACTTGTCACTAGTCACTGGTCATTTCTTTAGGACTAGCGACCAGCGACTAGTGACCCCCAATATTTCGCAAAAACATCACAGCATCTTTTTTTAATTTAATTTCTCCCACAATCTGCGCCTTATTAAGCTTCTCCAAATACTCCCCCACCTTCTCCCCAGGCTCTATACCCATTATTTCCATGATCTCATCTCCTGAGAGTAGTGGCTTTTTCGGGCGTGGATGAGCGTCAAGGAACTGGTTGTAATCACTTATTATCGACTCATACAAATCAAAGCACTGAGGAACCGAACCTGCAGCATCAAGCCAGAATAGTTGAAGCAACTCCAGAAACCACGGATGGAAATACCAGTGAGCCTTTCTTTTGTCATCAATCTCACCGTAAGTTGCCATTGTCATATGATGGCTTATAAGCCATGCAATCTTGTCTCTCCTTTTGGAAGTACACTGCAATCTATCAAGAACTTCCTTTGACATATCACCGCCAACCGAAGCATGTTCATTAAAGTGAATTCTATCTTCTTCGATAGAAAAAGTTGGCGGTTTTCCGATGTCATGAAGTAGCGCTGCCCATCTAACATCAGCCTCGTGATCGTCAGTGAACGATCCAAGTACATCCATCGTATGATCCCAAACATCACCTTCTTCGTGTAGCTCAGAAGGTTGAGCTATTCCTTTGCATGCATGAAGCTCTGGAATCAAATACTCAATTATATCCGTCTCCCACAGATCCTCGAATGCGCGAGCTGGATTTGGTCCCAAAAGCATCTTTTCAAGTTCAACAAATCTTCTGGTTCCTGAAAGCAACTTAATGTTTTTAGACTTTTTATGAAGCGCTTCAAAGGTATCCGGATGATATTGTCCGTCGATCAAAGCTCTAAATCTGATCGCTCTAAGTAACCTTAGAGCATCATGCTCAATCCTCTCCTCAGAATCACCGATAAATCTAATTAGCCTTTCATTTAAATCAATTTCCCCCTCGTGTGGATCATAAAGCTCTCCAGAGATTGGATTCCAGTACATGCAGTTAACCGTGAAATCCCGACGATCTGAATCTTTCTCACGTTTCCCAAATTTAACTGACTCCGGATGCCTTCCATCAGATGCGCAGTCATCTTCACGGAAAGTTGTTACTTCAAATACCGAACCTTTAAGAGACACCAGGACTGATCCAAATCTTGCGGAAGTCTCGTCTGTCTTCTTGAATAATTCAACAATTTTCTCGGGATGTGCTTCGGTTGCAATATCTATGTCATCAGGAACTTCCCCCATCATCATGTCTCTAACGCATCCCCCAACCCACCAGGTGTCGGAGCCAGCATCGGTCAGGGTTTCGACGATTTTGTATCCTGACTCACCCTGAGGACTAGAAAGAGTTCGATCAATTATTGATTTATCCAATGGCATATCTAAAGAATAGTCTATCAACCATCAACACTCAACAATCAACATTCAACAATTTTAATAATGTTGAAAGCGAAGCGTGTTGAATGTTGAAAGCGAAGCGTGTTGAATGTTGTCATGCTCCTCTTCGCCACCGCCGGAAGTCCCATCTCAACACCTAATCCAGGTGGAACCGTAAACGGCATCAAACAAGTTGAAAAATTAGGCTTGTCTGCAATGGAAATCGAATGGGTCAAGCGCGTTCCAAATGCTCCTAAAAGAATGGAAGAGATTCGGGAAGTTGCGGAAGAATTAGACGTCACTCTAACTGTTCATGCACCATATTTCGTTAACCTGAATGCAAAGGAACCCGAAAAGCTCACGGCATCCAAAAAAAGAATCTTGAAGGCTCTCGAAATGGCCGAAATTGCCGGTGCAATCTCCGTCTGCGTTCATCCTGCATTCTATCTGGGAATGGATCCCAATAAAGCTTATGAAAGAGTAAAAAAGGCAACTGATAACATTATGAGAAAGAAATCAAAATTATTCCCAAATGTTAATCTTGCATTCGAGACTATGGGTAAGGGTACTCAATTTGGAACGCTTGAAGAAGTGCTTAAACTCAGCAAAGAATTCGACATATACCCCTGCCTCGATATGGCTCACCTGCATGCCAGGACGAACGGTGGCTACAATTCGACGGCTGAATTTAGTGAAGCTTTTGACCTTTACGAGAAGTATTTAGGCAAAAAATCCCTTTAATCCATGCATTTGCACTACTCAGGAATTGAGTACTCAGCTAAGGGCGAGAGAAGGCATTTGGTTCTCAAAAAAAGTGATGCAAAGTGGAAGGATTACCTAAAAATACTTAAAAAACGCGGTATCGGAGGTGTTTTGGTATGTGAATCGCCTAACCTTGAAGAAGATACTATTTTGTTGCAAAGTGCATATAAAAGACTAGGATAGCTAACTTTCCTATGTCAAAAAGCACCGAGAATGACCGGCATACAGAAGTAGTCATTTACGATGATGAAGATGCTGATGGCAGAATGCCAACGCACTACCATGACGGAACTCCAATACCAATCGGTTGGCCGGATCGTAAATCCGAAGCGAATTTTAACGGGAAAGTAATAGCAGTCTTGGCAATTGCTGCCGCAGCTCTTCTTTATTCTCTATTCAAAGGAGAAATATTTAATAATAAAACAGAAACAAACCAAAGAATCTTTGAAACTATACAAAGAAACCTCTCTTAAGCATCATTAATCAACAGAGATTCCAATATGTCTAAGCAATTTCCTCATCTCAGCGGAATTGGAAGGGGTTACTCCTTCTTCATACATTTTCCTCAGTCTTTTAGCATCATCTTCTTTTGGAGTTCCTTCATAATCTCTCCATGTTTGCAAGATTTCAACAACCTCAGTGCTATCACCATTTAAGATCATTCGGCAAGTATACATTATTTGTATGAATAAACACTTTTCACTATTCACTTTTCATTTTTCACTTATACCTAATTACTGATAAAATCTCACCAACATTCCCATTTATTTTATGAACCTAGCCATAAACGGTTTCGGACGAATCGGAAGGCAATGCTTTCGTATCATCTGCGAAAAGCATCCGGATATTAAAGTTGTTCTTATAAATGATTTATCTCCTAATGATATTCTTGCTCATTTATTAACATTTGATAGCGCTTACGGTCGATATGATTGTGTAGAAAGTGTTTCTAATAACAAACTCGAAACAAAGCATGGAGATATCAGAATGACAGAAATCAAAGATCCCGCCGAACTTCCACACAAAGAAATGGAAGTGGATGTTGTGCTGGAATGTACGGGAGTATTCAGAAAACGCGAAGGAGCTCAGAAGCACATTGATGCAGGTGCTAAGAAAGTAATTATTTCGGCACCAGCAAAAGATGAGATTGATGGGACATTTGTAATGGGAGTTAATGAAGATAAATATGATCCTTCTATGAATATAATTTCCAATGCATCTTGTACAACTAATTGTTTAGCACCAATGGCTAAGGTTCTTCATGAGAACTTTACTATTAAGCAGGGATTCATGACGACGATCCATAGCTGGACAGCTTCACAAAAATTAGTCGACGGGCCGGATAAAGACTGGAGACGAGCAAGATCTGCGATGAATAATCTGATTCCAACAACTACAGGGGCTGCAAAGGCTGTTGGATTAGTACTACCTGAACTGCAGGGAAAGCTTGACGGAATGGCAGTCAGGACTCCGACCCTGACTGGATCAATTACTGACCTGACCGCAATTGTAGAAAAAGAAGTTTCAGCCGACGATGTGAATGCTGCATTCAAAAAAGCAGCTAAAGGCAATATGAAAGGGATACTCGGATACGAAGAAAAGCCGCTTGTTCTAATCGATTATGTTGGTGATCCAAGGAGTTCAATTATTGATGCACTTTCAACCAAAGCTCATACGGAGGATGGTGTTACGCTTGTAAAGACTTTAGCTTGGTACGATAACGAATGGGGGTATTCGAATCGAATGGTGGAACTTGCTGAGTTTGTTGGTAGTAAGTTGTAATTGTCTGAACCACGGATAGCACGGATGTCACAGATTACACAGATGTCTTGCAACAAAGTTTTATAAAATAATCCGTGAAATCCGTGTAATCTGCGTAATCTGTGGTTCAGACAAAAAATGTATGTACATTGTACATACAATCTCATCCCGCCTTCCTTCTTGTTGTCCAATCCCATGGAAACTCAGCTTTAATCCTGCTGACACTATCTTTAGTTGTACTCCCCACAGGATCTTCTTTAAATGTCCCTACTAAAGTTTCATCAATTCCGTTCATTTCATTGACCAATGCCCACGCAACTTCTTGAAGCTTAGCAGCATCTTCTAATAGAACTTCTGCAGATTCATCATCCGCACCTTCATCTATAGAATGTTCAATCATTGCAGAATACCTTAGTAGTCTAGATACAAGCTCATCCAGCAATCCGAATTTGCCAGCACTCAATAAATCTTTGATGTTCGCATCAGCCAACACTCTTTCAGCAATTCCAAGTGCTTCTTTGTAGGATCTAGAGTCCAACGCACTTTGCACCTCAGATACTTTTAAGAAATCTTTATCTATATTCTCTGACATTGTATGTATATTATACTATAATATAAGAATTCAATCAAGAATCGTTATTTGGCTTTCTATAGCAATTATTTCTCCTCCTCATCCACAACCTCAGCATCAACAACATCATCCTTTTCCTTCGCACCCGGGGACGGGTGCTTCTGGTCGGTTGTTGATTTATTCTCCTGGGCTGCCGCCTCATAAACAATCTTCCCAATCTCCTGCGCCTCCGTGGACAAATCTTCAGTCGCCTTCTTAATATCATCTGAGGATGCATCCTCTTTCTTCAGCAATTCCTTAAGATCACCAATCTTCGTATTTACCTTCTTCTTAAGATCATCATCAATCTTACTGTCATGCTCACGCATTTGCTTTTCCAAATTGAAGACCAAAGCATCAGCATTGTTCCTAACGTCAATCTCTTCTTTTTTCTTCTTATCTTCCTCCGCATGAACCTCTGCATCTTTTTTCATCTTCTCAACTTCTTCGTCAGAGAGTCCTGTTGATCCCTGAATCGTGATGTGCTGTTCTTTGCCGGTCCCTTTATCCTTGGCTGTAACATGAAGTATTCCATTAGTATCAATATCGAAAGTAACTTCTATCTGAGGAACTCCACGTGGTGAAGGTGGAATACCGTCAAGAATAAACCGTCCAAGTGATTTGTTATCAGTCGCCATCTCGCG
>CAZYBL010000079.1:0-6081 GCA_964645805.1 uncultured Candidatus Peribacteria bacterium
TTCCTTATCTGCTTTTTTCTTTGGTTTCTTTGGGCGAAAAATAATTTCATAAATTTCTTCCGGATCTAAGTGACCATCTGCCATGGAGTTGTACATGTCTTTTAGCGACGTGTATCCAAGCTCTTTAGCGGCAGATAGAATAACACTTTGGTCAAATTCTTCGATAAATCCTTTTTTATGCTCAGAGAGTGATTGCTGGAACAGTTCTTTGCCGATTTTTGATTTTTGACGATCGGATTGTTGTCCCAGTGCTGATCTGATAGTTGCAATGGCGACTCCTGTTTTTACTTGCTCTAACCAATCATGTGAGACTTGTGGCTTGTCACCCATTGTGACTTCTAGTGCTGCTACTTCATCTATTGGAGTTAAAAAAGAAACTTCTTTTCCATCTACTTTTATAGAAATAGTTTTTAGTGCGTTTTCTCCGTACAGATAAATCGCACCATCTAGTGCAGTTGAGCCTTTAGGAAGAGCAATTGATCTATCGTCAGGGCCATATACTGTGATTGTATCTCCCAGAATATCGCTCTGGAGGCTGTGCCAGAATTGGGCTGATCTATCTGTAGTATCTTCCGAAAGAGTCGCGATTCTATCCGTCCAGGGCAGATAATCCAAAAGTCCTGTAGCTTCGCTGTCAAAGCATTTCTGAGTAATACCTCTTCTCGCGTACTCATTCATATCTTCAGTCCTTATTTTGCATCTGGCCTTGTTCCCGTCATGGAAAATAATTGTTGTATGAAGAGCTTCATAACCATTGATCATTGGAGTGTTTATATAATCGTCGAATGACATTTTTTCTCGTTTCCAGATTTGATGCAGGGCACCAAGGACTTCATAGCAAGATTGGACATCTTTGCAAACGAAGATAGCATTCAAAGGAGTTATACCTGTCGCGGACGCGCCTTCGGTTTCCAGTTGCATTTCCAGTCGTCCCCAGGATTTGTTTTCAAATTGTAGCTGGGTTTTTTTTGCAATTGCAGGGCTAAACTCGATTAAGCCTTTTTGGATATTCTGAATAACTTTTTCCCCTAGCTTAGCGTTTTGTTTTCTTAAGTTAAGAAGTTTTTCGTACAATTCCGGTTCAAGGTACTCAAGACAAAGAGCTTCAAGTTCGTCCCTGAATTCTCTCATGCTCAATCGGTCTGCGATCTTTACATGCAGATCCAAAGTTTCTTTTGCCCATTCTTTTCCTCGCTTTTCTCCAAGATGATCCACTGTTTGCATGTTATGAAGTCGATCAGCAAGCTTGATTACCATAATGCGCACATCTTGTTTCATGTATGTAAGTATTTTTCTAACAGTCTCTGTTTCTTCTTCCAGAGTTGGTTTATCCAAAAAATCTGTACTATCTAATTTTGTAACTCCGTCAATCAGTTCGGTAACAGAACCATTAAATTCTTTTTCAATGTCATCAAGAGACAGGTCAGTATCTTCGATGGCATCATGAAGCAATGCTGCAATTACCGTGTCTGCGTCTGCTTCCATATCTGCGAGCAGATTGGCAACAGCAATTGGATGGGTGAAATATGGTTCTCCCGATTTTCTTTTTTGACCTTCATGAGCTTTCTTTCCGAGCTCAAAGGCCCTTCTGACTCTTTCCAAGTCTTCATCGGAGAGATGCCTGACGTGAGAGCGGAACTCAGCCCATCTCATAGAACGGTCATTCTACGCTCATTTTTGACGTTTGGGAAGCTTTTTTTGACATCTGGAAGGGCTAAAGTGAAATATTGCTAAAATGGCAGGATTATTGAAGAATAAGCCGAAAAATCAAGAAAAATCATGTGTTACAATGTTCATATGGTGCTAATAAATGATAACTCAAAGGCTCTAAACATAGGCGATCCGATGCCCCCATTCAACTTACCTAATGTCGATGATAGGATTTTGGATTCAGCAAAAATTAAGGAGCCGATTCTAGCGATTGTTTTCACCTGCAATCATTGCCCTTATGCGCAGGCGTATGAAGATAGATTGATAGATCTTGCGGAGCAGTTCAGCGGCAAGGGAGTTCAGTTCGTTTTAATTAATTCCAATGATGCGGAAAATTATCCAGAAGATTCATTCGAGGCTATGAAAGAGGTTCACAAAGAAATGGGATTTCCTTTTCCATATTGTTTTGATGAAAGTCAGGAAATCGCAAAGGCTTACGGTGCGCTATGCACGCCTCATTGTTTTGTTTTTGATTCAAAAAGAGAACTTAAATACAAAGGTCAGGTTGATGATAATTGGAAGAAGCCCAATAAGGTTAAAAAGCATACTTTAAGGGATGCAATTTCGGCTTTGGTTGAAGGGGAGGAGGTGGAAGTTAGTGAGGCGAATGCGATTGGGTGTAGTATAAAATGGAAGTGATGAATTGTTGTTATTAATGGTTAAATGGTTGAATGGTTAAATGGTTCGCAAGCGAATATAGAGCTTGGTGTCTCTTTAGCAACCATTCAGCCATTTGGCCATTCAACCATTCATAATACTTTTTTAAGATACTTCCCCGTAAAACTCCCCTTAGCCTTAGAGACCTCTTCGGGTGTTCCTGTTGCTATTACTTTTCCACCTGCGCTTCCGCCTTCCGGTCCCAAGTCAATTACATGATCAACGCATTTAATAACATCCAGATTATGTTCAATTACAAGCACAGTGTTGCCTTTATCTACTAATCTTTGAAGAACAGTCAGTAGTTTTTGAATGTCATCAAAGTGAAGACCAGTTGTAGGTTCGTCCAGAATATAGAAAGTTTTTCCTGTAGCTCTTCTCATCAGCTCAGTCGCGAGTTTTACACGTTGTGCTTCTCCTCCTGATAGAGTTGTAGCACTTTGGCCGAGGTGAAGATAACCGAGCCCGACATCTTCGAGAGTCTGCAGTTTCTTCTTAAGTGCGGGAATTGCGGAGAAAAATTCGAGAGCTTCACGTATTGTCATGTCCAAAACATCAGCAATATTCTTTCCTTTATAGGTAATCTCCAGGGTCTCGCGATTATATCTCTCACCTTTACAAGTCTCGCAGGTCACAAACACGTCCGGCAAGAAGTGCATTTCGATTCTCTTAAGACCATCACCCTCGCAATCCTCACAGCGCCCTCCTTTTACGTTAAAACTAAATCGGCCTGTTTTGTATCCTCTTAGTTTCGCTTCGGGAGTTTGCGCGAATAGATCGCGGACGTCTGTAAAGATTCCTGTGTAAGTTGCTGGGTTAGATCTAGGAGTCCTGCCAATAGGGGATTGGTCGATTACAATTGCTTTATCCAGGTGCTTAAAGCCTGTCACCTCTTTCATCTTCTGACCCTTGGTGTGGGCTTTATTAAGTTCCCTCAAAAGCTCAGGCCCCAGAATTCCATGTATCAAACTGGATTTCCCAGATCCCGAGACACCGGTAACTCCAATAAAAGTTCCTAGTGGCAAATCAACATCTACACTCTGAAGATTATGTAATTTTGCCTCTTTGATGCCAACTGTTTTTCCGCTTCCTTTTCTCCTCTTATCTGGCATTGGAATTGCCTTCTTCCCACTCAGATATTGTCCTGTCACGGATTTCTTATTATTAACAACTTCCTCCGAAGTTCCTTCCGCAACTATTTGTCCTCCATATTTCCCGGCACCAGGTCCGATTTCAAGCAGGTAATCAGCTGATTCCATTGTTTCCTGGTCATGCTCAACAACGATCACAGTGTTTCCAAGATCCCTGAGTTTGGTCAAAGTCGCAATCAGCCTGGCATTATCACGTTGATGAAGTCCGATACTTGGTTCATCAAGAATGTACAAGACTCCCTGCAGCGCGGATCCGATCTGGGTTGCTAGCCTGATCCGCTGTGCTTCTCCTCCGGATAAAGTTGCGGCGGATCTTGATAAAGTCAGGTAGGTCAGACCGACGTTTTGGAGGAAGCCGAGGCGGGAGATTATTTCGCGGAGAACTTTCTTTACTATTTTGTATTCATACTTTGAAAGAGGTTGTGGGTCGCTGGTCGCTGGTCGCTGGTCGCTGGATTTATTCTTATTCTTGTTTTTAGGACTAGTGACCAGTGACTCGTGACCAGTGACCCCTCGTTCTTCCTCAGGTACCAACCCACTAAAAAACACCTCCGCCTCATCAATACTCATATCCGTTGCATCAACAATATTCTTTTCTCCAACTGTAACACCAAGTATTTCCTTCTTAAGTCTCATCCCTTCACATGAATTGCACGGAAGTTCTTCCATGTATCCTTCAATTTGCGATCTAACATAACTTGAATCAGTATCTTTGTGTCTACGTTCAAGGTTAGGAATAACTCCCTCGAAAGTTGTTTCATATTGTCCATCGAAGGAATTGCTCTGCCAGTCGACTTTTATCGGTTCATCATATCCGTACAAAACTATATTGCGTGATTGTTCATCCAGGTCAGTCCAGGGAATATCCATGCTGAATTTGCATTTATCAGATACAGATTCCAACACCTTCATCATAAAACTCATTCTGGTAGCAGATGTTGCCCATGGGTGAATCGCTCCTTCGGCTAATGATAATTTTGGATTAGGAACGATTGTATTTTCCTCAACCTGCAAAACAGATCCGAGTCCATGACATTCTTCGCAGGCACCATGTGGTGAGTTGAATGAAAAGCTTCTTGGTTCGATCTTTGGAATATCTATGTCCGGATGATCCGGACATACAAAGGCTTCCGAGAATCTAGTCTCCTCATTAGAGTCAGCATCAAGAAGCACCATCGAACCTTCTCCCTTCTTAAGTGATAGTTCAATCGAGTCAGCTAGACGAGTCCTGTTAGGATTAGGTTGATCATCTTTTGTTTCCAAATCGCGAACCACCATTCTATCCACGACTATGTCGATTGAATGAGCCTTCTTCGGATCCAATTCAATATCTTCATCGACTGTGATTATCTGCCCGTCAATCCTCATTCTTACAAACCCTTCGCGTCTGATTGAATCGAGTATCTTTATATGAGCGCCCTTGCGTCCCTCAATAATCGGGGCCAAAAGAAATATCTTCTTTCCTTCAGGAAGTCCTGCAACGGTATCTACAATCTGGCTTGGTGACTGCTTCATAAGCTCTTTACCACATATACTGCAATGAACCTTGCCAGCCTTAGCCCACAAAAGCCTCATGTAATCATAAATCTCAGTCACTGTCCCAACAGTAGACCTGGGATTTCTGGGTGCTGTTTTCTGGTCAATCGAAATTGCAGGACTTAGACCCTCAATACTATCCACCTCCGGTTTTTCCATCTGGGCGATAAATTGGCGTGCATAGGCGCTCAAACTCTCCACATATCTGCGTTGACCTTCCGCGAAGATGGTGTCGAATGCCAAAGAGGACTTGCCTGATCCGGAAAGCCCGGTAATCACAGTTAGCTTATTTCTGGGGATTTTGACGTTTATATCCTTCAGATTATGCATTTTGGCGCCTTTGATAGTTATTTCATCCATAAAAAAGCCGCCCGCCCAGCAAGCGCGGGACGCGCAGAGCTTTAGCTTAGCAAAAAAATCGTGTGCTGTCTAGGGTCTGGGGGAGATTTTATGTAGAGTCTCACGGGCGTCTCGCCCGTGATGGGCGAGGGGGTTTTTGGTTTTTGGTTGCTGGTTGTTCGTTGTTTCAAATTTGAGCAATCTATTGATATTAAAAAACTTACCACTTAATTAGCTTGTTTAGAGTATTTGGTGGATAATTTTGGTGTGTTTACTGGAATAATCGAAGCGCAGGCACTAATAAAGGAGAAGACTGACCGGCAGTTGGTCATTGAAAAACCTCAGGATTTCGATGATATAAAGATTGGGTCGAGTGTTTGTGTTTCGGGGGCTTGTTTGTCGGTAATCTTATTCGATGAAAATACAATGACTTTTAATGTTATGGAGGAAACATTGAAATGCACAAAGTTAGGTTCGCTAAAGGTTAGGGATAAGGTCAACTTAGAGCGCTCGATGAAAATGTCGGATCGTTTTGAAGGTCACATGGTGCAAGGGCATGTGGAGGGGGTGGGAGAGGTGATCAATATTGCAATTTCTAATAGACCCCTCACCCCCCGGCCCCCCTCTCGGGGGGGGGGGGCGGGCCCGCCGCCCCCCCGGGGGGGGGGGGGGGGGGGGGGGGGGGGGG
>CAZYBL010000080.1:0-5926 GCA_964645805.1 uncultured Candidatus Peribacteria bacterium
GTATCTGGATTTAAGTTGCTGAGAAGTAAAAAATCATTGTCAATTGTCAATTGTCAATTGTCAATTGTCTTAGCTCTAAGCTTAGCACCAGTATCTTTCTACATACTAACGAAGCCCGGCATCTTCGCCACCCTCTTTCTCTACGGCGGCAACATGTACGGAACTTCAAATTTTGTTCAAAGAATTACAGATCTTGTAATGCAATGGTGGGAACTTGCACCCCTTTTCCTAATTCTATTTGCACTAAGCATATTACATTTTTTCCGACGTCCGAAGTCCAACGTCCGAAGTCCGAAGTTAAGCTGGCCAATTTGGACTCTAATCCTAATCGGCATCATCAACGGATTACTTCTAGGGCCTTCGCATGAATACTACACAACTCACTTGATCTATTGGTGCATCCCAATAGCAATGCTCATTGCGAATCTCAAACCAATTTGGATTAGCACCGTACTAATTATCATCACTGCTCACTCTTTTGTTGGCCTGCAAACTCATCGCCTATACACAAAAGAGAGTTATTGGAATACGCACGCAGACAAAATTAATGAAGCGCTCGGGGATGCAAATGAAGTAATAGCACTTGGCTACCCTGGTCATCATATTAGATGGTACTTGAAGCCCGAAGTCTTGGTTGGGAAAAATATGGATTTAAGGCAGAGAAACGGGACATTTTTGTTGTTGAACAAGGAGGAATGGGTTAAGGTTTCGAATGGAGAGAAAGTATATGAAGATGAGAAAATTATGATTGTGAAGAGATAAAATATGGCCCAGAAAGCTTTCATCACAGGCGTAACAGGCCAAGACGGGGCTTATCTTAGCCAATTTCTGCTAAATAAGGGATATGACGTTTATGGGCTTGTAAGGCGTCTGAGTACTCCAAATTACTGGAGACTTGAGGAACTAGGTATTAGAGATAAGGTCGGCATTGTAGAAGGCGATATGTCGGATCCGCATTCAATCAATTCAATAATCAAAAGCATACGTCCGCTCGAAGTCTACAACCTCGCCGCACAATCATTTGTAGGAACCAGTTGGCAGCAACCTAATCTAACTACTGAGGTTAATGCTCTTGGAACACTCAACATTCTTAACGCAGTTAAACTTTACTGTCCTGAATCTAGATTCTATCAAGCATCCACAAGCGAAATGTACGGCAACAGTAATATTGATAACATCCAGGATGAACTAACTCCACTACACCCCAGAAGTCCATACGCAATCAGCAAACTCGCGGCGCACTGGTTTACAATCAACTACCGGGAAAGTTTTGGAATGTATTCATGTTCCGGAATTCTTTTCAATCACGAGTCACCACTAAGAGGGATTGAATTTGTTACAAGAAAAATTACTGACGGTGTTGCACGCATTAAACTTGGTTTAGCTGATCACATTGCTCTCGGAAATCTGGATGCCAAACGTGACTGGGGATACGCAGGTGATTATGTAGAAGCTATGTGGTTGATGTTGCAACAAAATGAGCCAGACGATTTTGTTATTTCAACCGGAGTTAATCACTCCGTAAGGGACTTTTTGGATGCCGCCTTTGCTACTGTTGGAATTACAGATTGGTCGCCATATGTTAGGCAAGATCCACGCTTCATGCGACCTGCGGAGCTTCATGAACTATGCGGAAAGAGTGATAAGGCCAAAAACAAGCTCGGATGGATGCCTAGAGTTACGTTTAGTGAGTTGGTTAGGATGATGGTGGATGCTGACATAAGGAGAATAGAGCAGGGAGCAGTTATTGAGCCTCAAAAAGTCACTAGTCACTAGTCACTGGTAACTGGTTACAGACTAGCGACAAGTGACCAGCGACCAGTGACCCCCAATATTACTTTTTCTTAAGTCTAATTTTTAATATTGATACAAAACTTTCAACCATTTCTCCAGCCCCCATATTCGACCTCCCCTCCCTCCTATTTACAAAAGTAATCGGAATTTCTTCGAACTTCATCCCTTTCTTATAAAGCTGGTATGACATTTGTGGAATAACTGTGAAACCTTTTCCTTCGAACTTAAGATTAGGAATCATCTCAAGTGCTCTTCGCCCATAACATCGATATCCATTTGTGTAATCCGTAATTGGAATTCTCAAAATTATTCGAGCATAGATATTCGCCAGTTTAGAAATCAATTTCCTATACCACTGCCATCCAATTATCTTTCCTCCTTTCATATACTTTGATCCGACGACTACATCGCAGCTTTTGATTTTTTCCAGCATCTTTGGAATTTCAACCGGATCGTGCGATAAATCCGCATCCATCTCGATGCTTGAGTCATATCCATTCTCGAGCGCATACTTGAAAGCAAAAAGGCACGCGGAACCTCTCCCGGCCTTACCCTCTGCCCTGACTTTCAATTTAAGTCTATCGCTTCCGTATTTATTCTGCCCTTCCCTAACGATATCCGCAGTCCCATCAGGCGAATTATCGTCAATAACAAGCACATCAACAGCCTGAGAGTATAAAAATATGCCATCTATGAGCTTTTTAATGTTTTCGCGCTCGTTGAACGTCGGAATGACAACTAAAGCACTCTGCATACAAAGAGAATCTCATAAGTTTAATATGAATTCCAGTAATTTACAGTTAGGATATGCGGGATGAAAATATTAGTAACAGGATCATCGGGGACCGTAGGGACCAGGCTCTGCGAAAAATTGCTAGAACTAGGGCATGAAGTTGTTGGAGCAGATTGGGAACCAAATAATTGGAAACCGGATATTAACTCAATAACAATTAGTTGTGATTTAAGAAACGCGGATAATCTTAAGCAATTGCCAACTGATGTTGATGTGATTTTTCATCTCGCAGCTAACGCACGTGTTTACGAGCTTGTTAAAGAACCAGATATGGCAAGAGATAATTTTTTGACAACTTACAATACCCTTGAGCTTGCAAGACGAAACGGAGTTAAGAAGTTTATATTCACATCATCCAGAGAAACATATGGTAATGATAATAGGGACGTTTATACCGAAGACTTAGCAAAGATAGAAAACTGTGAAAGCCCGTATACCGCCAGCAAGATTGGAGGTGAGGCTCTGGTCTGGTCATACATTCGTTGTTACAGTATTGACGGAATCATCACGCGTTTATCAAATGTGTATGGTATGTATGATGATTCTGACCGTGTCATTCCTTTATTTATAAGACAAGCAAAATCAAACGAAGACATGAGCGTATTTGGAAAAGATAAATATCTCGACTTCACTTACATAGACGATACTATCGATGGACTACTTTTGATGCTTGAAAAATTTGATACTGCGAAAAATGATACGTATAACCTAGCGTGTGGAGAAGGAACATCGATTGTTGAGCTGGCAGAAACTATCAAAGAGCTTACGGGTAGTGATTCGAATATTGATGTTCGGGATAATAGAACCGGAGAGGTGGTAAGGTACGTTGCAAATATATCCAAGTCCAAAGAAAAGCTCGGGTTCATGCCAAAAATTCAATTTGATGAAGGTATACGAAAGGCTGTGGAGTGGTATAATTTTAATAGTTAAATGGCTAAATGGTTGAATGGTTCGCAAGCGGATATTAAGCTTGTGTCACTTTAGTAACTATTCAGCCATCCAACCATTCAGCCATTCATACATTATGAAGACACTTCTCAAATATCAACATTGGCTCTTCCTCATTGTAATCTCCACTACCCTCGCCATCGGAACCCGAGGACTAAACCTAATTACCGATTTTCGCACCGACTACACTCACTACCAAGCATTCACCGAAAAGCTAGCAAGCGGTGTACTTGATCTTTCCATACCAGGATTCCACGGTTCGGATTTTATAGGAGCAATCTGGTTTATAATCTCCGGCTCTTCAATGTCCCATATTCAATTCCAATGGTTTTCCGGAATTCTAATTCCAATTGCCGCTTACTTAGCTGCATCATCGATATTTAAATCCAAGATTCACGGAGTTTTATTCGCAGCAATTGCTGCACTCATGCCTTACGTAAGTTATTCATATATATCCGGATACACACAGCCTGCAAACATACTATTTTTCCTTCTGACAATTTACGGTGCTGCGAAAAATAAGTGGTGGACAGGGTTTGCATGGGCAATTGCAATCACTACAAAACCATTTGCGATCATTTTGCTCCCTCTGTTAGTGATCCTTGCACCTAAAAAAGGATCTTTCCTAAAAAAATACCGCAGTCTTATAATTGGTATTGCACTTGCAGCTTTGTATGTAGCCGTTCAATACCTCCAAATTGGTAATGTTTTAATAGGAGTGCATCCCGATTCCAACGTTATTAACATTTGGAGAGCTCCTCTTGATGCAATAAGGAACGCCGCGTGGGGAGTTCAAACTCTTTTCTCCGTTCATAACTATTTCTTTTCTGACCCCGCAGCCACCGGGCATTGGAACATGCTTCATACAACTCCCATTCTGATTTTTCTCGGTCTCTTTGCACTCTTCAGCCCAAAGCAATACTTTAAAAAAGCTTCTATATTGCATTTGGGGCTGATTCTGACAGTTGCATTCGGATTCTTCTTAAACACAATAGTTTCTATGGATAATTTCTACATGCAATTCCTGGTATTTGCATTAATTCTCTCCGCTCTCCCCGTTTTAATCGAACATCCCATATGGATTCCAATCGTATTACTGACTCTGCATTACCAATGGTTTTATTTCTACCTGGATTACAGTGAGCTTGTTGAAATTAAGCCGATTGCGTTTGCTGTTCTTGTATTGATAGATGCCATAGCTTTTGTTTGGTGTGCTTTAAATGTAAAGAGAGTGATGCAATATTTAAAAGATATTTTTTGTGTTGCATAACGTTTGAAAAACCGTATTTATTATAGAAACTAGTTGCGCAGATAGTTCACCAGATATACAATACGCCCATGACAAACCTAAAAACCCTGGAGAGAAAATTAAAAACTCTAGGATGTGTAAAAAGATTGGAAATAATGAAATATCTTAGGTCTGTTGGATCAGCATATGTTTACGAAATAGCTAAAGAAATAGGAATCTCGGAACATGCCACATCAAAACATCTTCGAATCCTTGCTCTCTCCAATATCTTAACATCCAAAAAGCGCGGCCTCTTCGTCACCTATCGCTTAGCGCTTCCTCAGGAAAAATTAGTTAAGCAGGTGATGCAATCGATTTAAGTTAATTGTTAAGTGTTAATTGTTGCCAGTTGGCACATACCCCCTCTCAAAATACTCACTCCCCGCTCCAATCTCATCAAAATTATATTTGTTCCCTTCAAGTACACTTCTTGCAGCCAATATCCCCATCTCTAGCGAATGATCCTGATTTGTGTATCTGAATCGACCAGGTCGCCCTATTGCATAAAAATTCTTGAAACTATCTGCCCATTGCATCACCGTTCTTACGTTACCTGAATATCCCATGTCATAAATCGGATAAGCATTCGACTCTTTTCTTTGATGAACATTAATAACATCTTCTCTTTTAATGAAATTAAGTCTCTCGAGCCAAAGTATTGCTAAATCAAACAGCCTCTCTTTCGTCTCGCTCCAAATTTCATCACCTTCGAAACAGAAAAATTCTATGAATAATGAGGTTTTTCCCTCCGGACACATCTCTTTCGAAAAGCTTTTCATTTCCGTAATTCTTCCAAACGGAATTTCTTTGTCCGGGAAATAAATCCAGTTATCATCAGCTACTTTTTCCTTGTTAATTGTGAGGAACAAGTAAACCTGTGCTCTGAATTTAAGACTTTTAGCGGCTTCTCTGACTTCAGGCGGTGCCAGAGGACTAAACAATTCAACACATTTAGTGATTGGAATTGAACTGATCACCGTTGACGGAGATAATTCCTGGATACCATCAGGAGTATTAATTTCTAAGCTTGTAACTGTTCCATTTTCATGAAAAATCTTGGTAGGCTGCGAATTTAAGAGAACTTTTGAGCCTTGCGTTTGAAT
>CAZYBL010000081.1:0-5844 GCA_964645805.1 uncultured Candidatus Peribacteria bacterium
AATATCACAGACAACTAAAAACTAAAAACCAATAACCAATAAACTTATCTATTCTTCACCTTTCATAAGTCCTATTACTTCCTCCGCTGTTGCTGACGGAGATATTACAAAGCTTGGGATGGAAAGCAGTTGTTCACGATTGAAAACCCGTTCTTGGCCTGTTCCAACCCCCAACAAATACCCTGATTCTTCTGCTTTTTTCATTACCCGCGAATTTACACCGCCCATAGGGAACCCCATAGCAAATACTCCTCTACCTGTGTATTCCTCAAGAAGCTTTCTGCTCTGTTTTAATTCAAGTTCTACTTGTGCATTTGTAAGAGACCTTAGGTCATCCCCCGTATGACCTGATGATTGAATATCATGACCATTGGCAAGTAATGTAAGAACTTGTTTTTGGGTAATTCCATCAATCCCCAAGTACTGTGATTCAATAAATAGAGTTGCTTTAACAGCACTTGCTCTAAGTACATCAGAAACTTCCTGAATATTGGACTGATTAACTCCAGTGAAAACCAATGCAGCTGTATTTGGTTCCATTCTTACATCTCTTTCTTCCTGCTTCTCCAAAAGATCTTTGAACTGTCGCATTGTAATTAGCTTGAATCCTGCCTGCTTAACAGCATCAATGTGTGAGGGCAATGCATCTATTACACCTTTCTGATTGGCACGATATTGGAGAACTGGAAACGTGAATTTCTCTTGCCTAACCAGGAAATTTGGTAAGAACTGAGACAAATATTCTTCAGCCACATATCCTTCTTTGCCTTCAAAAGGAATTCTTGCCCAGGTTCCATCCTTGCTTAGAACAGTAACAAAAGATTGGCCGGGAAGTTCACCGATTTTCTCACTATGAGCATCAGGAGCTGCCCTGACGTTTAAGAATCCAAAGTCTACAAAGTACTTGTCTTTAAATTTATCTTTCTCTTCACCTAAAGCGGTTTCTGAAGTTAGCTTTGAAATATACCTTTGAGCTACATAGCCCTCTCTTTCATTAGCAAGCTTAATTTTTGCCCATGCTGCATCTTTAAATTCAACTAATCCAATAATATCTCCCTCATCTAACCTATCGATCGCTTCAGCCGTAACAACCGGAGAACTCCTAACATTTAAAAATGTGTTAGTTACCCTATATAAATCCCCTCCTGTGGCTGCCGGACCGGATCTGATAGATGAATATTTCTTAACCATGCTTAAATCCAGAACTGGAACTTCTCTATCTGCATCTATATGAAGCTTTGGACCCCCTTCAGAATCCAGGGCTTCTATACTATCTTCCGCCTTTTGTGAAAGTTCTTTAAAACGCGCTATATCATCTGCAGTAAATGTAAATTCATCCTCAGGTTCCTTCTCCTCCTGCGGGCTGCATCCTGCAAACAGGATCCCGAAGGATGCGATGAGTAGAAATGCCACAAGTGGTCGCGGGGATCCAACTGTGGAACGGCGGCGGCGGTAAGTTGCCATGGTAAGAAGGGGTAAATTACATCCGCTCTGGGACGCGAATGGTTAAAATTTCGGCTCCAGTTTTTAGAACCGAAGCAGTAAATGAAGTAAGAGATAATCTGAAAGCCCTGGAAGGATCGTCAGCCTTCAAGATCGACTCTGCGTTATAAAAAGAATTGAATTCTTGTGATAATGCGAACAAGTAATTCGCAAGAATATGAGGCATTCTGGCTTCTCTTGCTTCTTCTAGGACTTTTGCAAACTGAAGCAGGAGATTTACCAGGTTTCTCTCTCGTTCAGTCAGTTCATCAATCCCAGAGGGCATATCAAACTCATTCTGATCAGATTTTCTTAGAACTGATTTAGCCCGAGCATGTGTGTACTGAAGATAAGGAGCTGAATTTCCTTCGAAACTTAAAAACTTATCCCAATCAAACACAATATCCATCTTTCTGTTCTGGCTTAATACCCCATAAGCCAGTGCTCCTATCCCCATCATCTCGGCAAGCTCCTCGCGGTTATCTGTTTGAATAGTATCACAATGGTTCTCGATAATTTTACCCGCCCTCTTTACTGCTTCATCCAAAACTTCTTCTAACCTGATCACTGTTCCCTTCCTCGTGCTCATCTTTTGATCTTTGAACCTCATTCGACCAAAAACCGTATGTTCTAACTCCGGTAAATCCCACTTGAATCTCCTGCACATCTCAAACAACTGTTCAAAATGAAGACTCTGCGCTCTATCCACAACGTAATATATCGACCTGGGATTAAATTCTTCAATTCTGTATCTGACCATTGCCAAATCTCTAGTGGCATAAAGCGTAGAGCCACCACTTTTCTTAAGAAGTGCCGGTGGCATATTCTCATCTTCTGGAAAATCAACTATCAGTGCCCCTTCTTCACCCTCAGTAATCACTTTTTTCTTTAGTCCTTCATCAATAATTGCTTCCATCTTATCTTCATAAAAGCTTTCTCCTGTTTCTTGATCTAAATCTATTCCAAGCCGCTTATAAAGTTCATCTAAACTTTTCTTGCTAACTTCCAGTGTATCTTTCCAAAAATCCCGCATTTCCTTATCACCATCTTCAAGTAGCTTAAAAGCTTCCCTTGCCTGATCTTCCAGAGAATCGTCATTCTCCTGATGGAAACGGACATACAAATCTAAAAGCTCATCAATTGTGTAATCAGCCGGTTTTTTGTCTGCCCCCCATTTTTTATATGCAACATAAAGCTTTCCAAACTGAGTCCCCCAATCCCCAGGATAACTCCATCCAACAGTGTTTATACCCTGGTGTTTGTACAAATTCACAAGCGCCTGACCTATTATGTGAGGCAAAATGTGATGAATACCAAGAGGTTTTGCAATATTCGGACCACAATAATCAATTATCACAGGTTTCTCTTTTTTGTCTATAATTTTCGGGGTACAACAACCCCTTGTTAATTTCAATCTTTTCAGAAGTGCCTGCGGTGTTAACCAGACATTTACATATCCAGGGCCTGCCACCTCTGCCCTTTCAACTAATTCATCTTTCTCAATTTCTTGAACAATAAAAGTGGCTATATCGATTGGCTTTTGTTGCAAATTTTTTGCACAACCCAAAGCTACTGCCGTAGATAAATCTCCGTGCCCTTTTTCTTTGGAATACTCCCAAGAAACATCTACGTTTTTACCGTATTTATCTTTAACAATTCTCTGCGCCAACTCTGTTAATTGTTCGATCATTGAACAAATATATGACTCAGGTATTACAGGGAATTTACCACGAAAAACCGCACTTTCCACCTGTATACAAAATTTTATCTTGCTCAAATATTATTATCACAGTATGAACACAATATGTGTGCATAATTAGGCATGACAATGAAACGGTTAATTTTTGTGATCAGGAGCTAGAATCTTGCAGATAAAAGTTATTCAATATTAGTAAGAAGCAGAAGAATCAGAAGAAGCAGAGGATATTTTTATATATCTGTTATTTTGCTTCATCAGAAGGCTATTGGGGTTTCATCAATTCAAGTCTTCTTCAAATTCAATACAAATTAAATATTCCTTCTATTCTTCTGCTTCCTCTGATTCTTCTGATTCATTTGATTCCTTTTTTGCAGTTCTACACAGCTTTTTCTCAACCTCATTTTATGGTATAATAGCAGTATGAAGGCGAACTGTGCCTTAGTGCTGGCATTATCCTCTACCCTGATACTTGCAGGTTGTGGTGATAATGAGGAATCCTCACAATCATCAGACAAGCCACATTTAGTGCAAGCTATTCAATCAAGTGGCTCTAAAAGTGGTGTTTTTGCATCTGTATATACAGGCAGATCCAAGCAAGCTCTAACCAGAACAGATCGCCCCAGCTCTCCTCTTGGCGCGTACGTAAGCATGTACCTTGCCCAAGAACACATTTTACTAACTTTAAGTGCACTTGAAGGTATAGACGTTCAAATAAGACTCGCCAGAGCCCAGGAGCAGGATCAGGATGAAACATATGCACTACTTCAGGAATATGGAACAGTTCTCCAGGTTGATTTGATAGACATGCTCAATCGTTCAAGTGACCGTGACAAGTCGTTAAATCGCTATGTTTCATCTCTTGTAGCCATGAACAACCGGGTAGAAGAGAAAATTACCGAGCTTAAAGAGAAAATCAAAAGTATCGATGGTGAGAGAAAAGAGCAGAAGAAGAAAGTTAGAGATATCGAAAGAAAAATCCGACGTGCTATGAAGGATGAAAATTATGCTGCCGCAGGCCCAGCGCAAGAGGAGCTTGTGGAGAAGGAAGCTGTACTTGCAAAGACAGAATCCCGTAAGAAATCTACCAAGAAGGTTATGGGTGTAGCTAAAGATCTATTGGAAATTGGTGAGGAGCGAGCAGAAGCTATTTCTAAGAACAGAGAAATTTTGATCGTTGGGCTGCAGGTTATATAGGTTCCGGGGTTGGAAGATTTGAAGATTGTTATTTAGGAGGATTGATAGGACGAAGGCATGCCCCGTACCGGAGCGGAGCGACTGGTACGGGGTCGAAGGTCTAAAGTTTGGTCCAAGGTCAAAGGACCAATTTCTACAATAATCCTTCGACTTTAGACTTTTGACCCAACCTTCGACTTTTGACCTTCGACCCATCTTTCGACTTTTGACTTTTGACAGTCTAGGAGATATTTAAAGCAATATTATCCACTTTTGGCAAGTCCTCACACCTACTCGGAATGCGACTTTTCGGCTATAATAAAAGGATTCTCTAACAAATATCGAAGCCAAAGTATGGCCAAAGCAAAACCTATAAAAAAAGGCTCAACCGAGACTACAAAAGCGCAAATTGATGCGAAAAAGCCGGTTGTTAAGCCACAAAAAAAGCCAGATGGAGCAAAGTTTGGCACAATCTTGATCGCAGCAATAGACGATCTTTTAGGACTTCAGAAGAAAGCAGAGAAGACACTAAAAACTGCAAAGGATACGAAAACAACTAAGCTTTCGCAGGATGACAAAGAGGCAATAAAACGATATGAAGAGGGTTTGCAAAAAACTTTGGACATAATCTCACCTGCTGGTATGGAGGTAAAAAATGATGAAGTTGTACTTAATGATCAGCACTCACGCACATTCTATGCAGTTAACTGGCCACATTACATATACCCCAACTGGTTATCCGAAATGGTTAACTTTGATGCCCAGCTGATGATATCTCAGTTCATTTATCCTGCAGACAATAAGACAGTTCTAAAACTCCTACGAAAGAAAGTTACTCAGATGCGATCTTCTATGCACATGATGGAACAACGTGGCATTGTCCGCGATCCAGGACTTGAAGCTGCACTACAAGACGCCGAGGAGCTACGTGATCTCCTTACGAGAGGTCGTGAAAAACTGTTCCAGGTAGGACTTTATGTAACAATCTATGCCGATGACAGAGAAAAGCTAAAGAAAATGCAGGGTGATGTGGAAGCTATATTGGGTGGAAAATTAGTGATTACAAAGCCTGCATTTATGCAGATGGAACATGGATGGATATCCACAATCCCATTTGGATTAGATGAAATCGAGATAAACCGAAATATGAATACATCCCCAGCAGCAGCATGCTTCCCATTCTCAAGCTCGGACTTAACAGACGATCATGGCATCCTTTATGGAATCAATAGACACAACGATAGCTTGATCATATTTGATAGATACGATTTAGCAAACGCCACTGTCTTCGCTACCTCCGGTGCTGGTAAATCTTTCGCAGTCAAACTAGAGATGCTCAGATCCTTGATGTATGGAACAGAGATTTTCGTTATTGACCCAGAAAATGAGTACCGTGAACTTTGCGAGACAGTTGATGGAACCTATATTCCAATTTCTTTGGAAAGCTCGAACCGCATTAATCCATTTGATCTACCCCAAGCAGTCCGCGG
>CAZYBL010000082.1:0-5810 GCA_964645805.1 uncultured Candidatus Peribacteria bacterium
GGCTTCAAAAAGAGTAAAAGTCTTCATTTCAGCCCAGAAAATTTTCTATTAATCCTAAAAAAACTACGTTTTTGCTACAAATAACATACCAATAACTATCTACTCACTACCCACTACTCACTCGTTATTAACCAAACATCCCCAGGTACTTATCACTAAAACTAGACCTAACCGCAATCCTTTCACTCACATTCCCCTCCGGTAAAACAACAAGCTGATCTTCATTCGTATCTGGATTTTCCTCAACAGAAATATCAAAGTCCCCATCAATATTCCCTTCTAGTACTTCCTCAATTCCCTGAGCCGAAATATCTTCTCTAATCTTATCTTTAAGTTTCTGTTTCACTTCAGGCTCTGACTCTATGTTGAACTTAAGATTAGCTAACTTTTCCATATGCCCCAGCTCCTTCTCCAGATCCTCCGGGCCTTTTACTTTCTCCCTGAGTTTTTCATAAACACCGGGCGGAAGTCTTTTTTTAAGTTTTCTCTTCTCATGCGACGGCAACATGTCGAGGAAGGTGTTCATACGGGGATGATAGCATATTGTATGAAACGCTGATTGCGCTGATTTTCAAAAACTGATTACGCTGATCATCAGCGAAATCAGTGTACATAAAAAGATCAGCGTAATCTGTGTAATCAGACAAAAGGGGCTCCGAAGAACCCCTTATTTCACCCATTCGATTCCTTCCAATCAATCCTACTCCACGTTTCCGATGCCTGTAGCAAGACCAACAAGTTCGTCGGGAGTTCCGAAATCTTTATTGGCCTGAAAAACATGAAACATGAAGGTGGCAGCTACATCGAAGGCATCTCTTCCATCAAGCTCCAATGTATTTATCCTGTTCCACATTTCCTCAACAGCCAAACTCAGTTCTGGGCTTGTCCTTTGAACCGCGCCCATCAAGCTGTTTCGCTTTTTCGGATCGTCCCACTGTAGCCCCAAGGCAAATTGAATTGCCTCAGATGATAAAGTCAACATTTATGCATCCTCCTTTGAATGAGCATCATCTCTACCAACCTCCCCATCTCACTCCAAGTAAAGATGGAGTGGAATTCAATCACATAATTAAACTTCAATCAATCATTTACAAAAGAAACCAATAACCAAAAACTAAAAACTAATCAACAATCTAGCTGCATCCAGAGGTAGCCCCACAATCCAAACACACTTCACATGAGCCATTGCGCTTACCTCTGACCCCGTGCAAATAGATCCTGTGAATCCTTGCAACTTCGCAACCTCAAGTTTGGTTGGAGCAGACTCAACTTCCATAACAGCTTCTTTGATCTCGGCTGATGTTTTTTCCTCGACAATGGTTCTCCTGTCTTCAATCTGAACCGAAGCCCCTTCATCAACAATCGGAAGACTCATGGCAAACGCATCTTTACTCTTGGTTCCTTCTGAATATGCCTTTTCAACTAGATCTTTGTTGTGGAACATTTGAGCCTTTTCTTTTGTAAGGAATTTGAGTGCCAGCCAGCGCCCCAAGTAATCCATAATACTTGTTACCATCGGAATCTCTTTATTCGTCGTCATCCCCATAGGTTCAAAACGTGTGTGGACAAGTTTGGAGCAAAGAACCTCGAGCGGTACTCCATATTGCAGATTCATCGAAATCGACAAGGCTAATGTATCCATAACTCCAGACAAAGTTGACCCCTCTTTACTCATCTTTATAAATAATTCCCCCGGAGCCCCATCCTCATAAAGCCCAACATGAATATAAGCCTCATGACCTGCAACTGAGAGTTTGTGTGTAATTGATCTTCTCTCATCAGGAAGCTTTCGTCTCCTAGGAACTTCCTTCACAACCACCCTTTCAATAATCTCCCTTGACCCCTTCTTGTCCTCCGAAGCCTTGGCGAAGGAGGATTCCTCCTTTTCCGAAGTAGCGGACAGCGGCTGACTCAACTTACACCCATCCCGATATAACGCATTGGCTTTTAACCCTAATTTCCATCCAAGCAAATACGCCTCCTTAACGTCCTCGACTGTCGCTTCGTTTGGAAGATTGATTGTTTTTGAAATTGATCCTGTGATGAAAGGCTGTACAGCGGCCATCATCCTGATGTGTCCTTCGGTTGAGATCAATCTGACACCATCCTTCCCACATTTGCTCGCACAATCAAAAATAGGCATGTCCTCCTCCTTTACATATGGAGCATTTTCAACCGTCATGTGTCCGCATATCACAGTATTGGCCTCATCAATCTCTTTCTCTCTATACCCGAGCTCTTTTAGCATATTAAATGAAGAGTCCTCAAGTTGTTCCTGAGTGAAACCTAATCTCTCCATTGTCTTATCACCAAGAGTAAATTTATTGAAAGCAAAGTTAAGCTCAAACACAGTTGGAAGAACGCCCTCGATCTTCGCAATGTCCTCATCAGTCAAACCTTTGTCCTTAAGTGACTGCCTGTTTATATGAGGAGCTCCTTCTAAACTGAGCGTTCCTAAAGCATATTTCATAATTTCATTTATTTCCTGATCGGAGTACCTAAGAGTCTTAAGCGCCTGGGCAACCGAGTTATTTACAATTTTCATGTATCCCCCACCGGCAAGTTTTTTAAATTTTACAATAGCAAAGTCAGGTTCAACACCAGTTGTATCACAATCCATTAATAATCCGATTGTTCCTGTAGGGGCTATGACGCTGACCTGCGCATTTCTGTATCCATATTTTTCTCCTGAGCTGAGTGCCCTGTCCCAACATTCTTTAGCAGATTCCAGAAGATCTGGAGGGCAAACTTGTTGGTGGATACCGACTGGAAGAACCCTGAGGTTTTCATATTCCACCCCCGGCGCATCATAAGCTGCACGCCTGTGATTTCTTACTACCCTGAGCATATGATCCCGATTTCGATCGTATTCTTTGAATGTTCCCAAATTTTTGGCCATTTCCGCTGATGCGGCATAAGATTCACCCGTAAGTATTGCAGTGATTGCCCCCGCGATAGCACGACCTCTTAGCGAATCGTAAGGAATACCCATCTGCATCAGAAGTGCCCCAAGGTTTGCGTAACCCAATCCCAGAGTCCTGTAATCAAAGCTAAGACGAGCTATGTCTTCGCTCGGGAATTGAGCCATTAACACTGAAATCTCAAGAACAACCGTCCAAATGCGTACCGCGTGCTTGAATTTTTCAACTTCAAATGTTCCGTGCTCGTGATCATAGAATTTCATCAGATTAAGTGAAGCTAGATTGCATGCAGTATTATCAAGGAACATATATTCGCTACATGGATTGCTTGCATTAATCTTTCCGCTCTCAGGACACGTGTGCCAATCGTTGATTGTGGAATCATATTGAATGCCCGGATCCGCGCATGCCCACGCTGCGTAACCAATTTTGTCCCAAAGCTCACGCGCCCGGAGAGTCTTGCATGAACGCGGTTCGCGCTGTTCAAGAGCTGAAATCTTAAGCTCTGTTCTCCAGATCAAATTCCACTCGTTATCCTTCTCTACGTTTTCAAAGAAACTGTGTGGGATTCTGACTGAGTTGTTTGAGTTTTGACCGGAGACTGTTTGATAAGCTTCTGAATTAAAGTCAGTTGAATAACCGGCTAATGACATCGCAGCAACTTTCTTTTCCTCATTTGCTTTCCAGTCAATAAATTTTTCTATGTCAGGATGATCCAGATCCAGGCAAACCATCTTCGCGGCTCTGCGAGTTGTGCCACCAGATTTGATTGCTCCAGCCGCACGATCCCCGATCTTTAGAAAGCTCATTAGTCCCGAACTTACTCCTCCGCCTGAAAGCGGCTCTCCCTCACCTCTGATTTTTGAAAAGTTTGTGCCGGTTCCTGACCCGTATTTAAAGAGCCTGGCTTCGCGAACCCACAAGTCCATAATTCCTCCCTGATTCACCATGTCATCATCAACTGATTGAATGAAACAAGCGTGAGGTTGCGGATGTGTGTACGCATCCTCACTTTTTCTAACCTCTCCTGTTTTTGGATCACAATAATAATGTCCTTGTGCTGGCCCTGTGATTCCATATGCGTAATTTAAACCGGTATTAAACCACTGCGGACTGTTTGGGGCAGCCATTTGATTAACCAACATGTACTTAAGCTCATCTTCGAATGCTTGTGCATCCTGAGTTGTTTCGAAATACCCGTATTTCTCTCCCCAATGCCTCCAGCATCCAGCCAGTCTTTTAACAACCTGCTCGACGCTTCTCTCCGGACCAAAGACTGCCTCACCACGTTCATTTCTGATCTGATTTCCTTCTTCATCAAATTGCGGCACTTCTGCTTTGCGGAAATACTTGCTTACCATAATATCTGTTGCTACTTGACTCCAATCGGAAGGAATTTCGGCACCATCCATCTCGAAGACTGTGGAACCATCCGGATTTTTTATTGCACTTAGACGCTTTTCATATTTTACCTGGCTCAATGGGTCACTCCCTGGAGTTGTAAACTTGCGCTCTATAGCAAGCCCTGTTGATCTTAGATTCTGAGCTTGCCCAAGCGCATCCGAAGCATCTGATTTGCTCTTAGTAACGGTAGGTTCCATTGTCAGTATGTCAAGTAGAAAACACAATATACTGTGGTGCCACACAGCAAACAGGCACGATATATAGTTAATGTCAGTTATACAAATAGTTGAGATTGACGTTTGGTAAATGAGATGTTGAGGGGTAAAAATCCTAAATCCTAAATCTTAAATCCCAAATCTCAAACACTAAAATCCAAATCAAGTACTCCACTGGATCAATTATTAGTTCACACTTTGAACCAAAGTGTGTTCATGATAAAAGGAGTTTTGGGCTTGTAATAAACGAACGCTCAGTAAACCTCGATCACATGATCAAAGAAGATCAACTTTCTACAGAAATTACAAAGAATTATACGAATAATGGCAAACTTCTGGCAAAAATATTGCGTTCATGAAAGCATATTCGGTGTGTAAAAAAGCGATCGACAAAATTTTCTGACCAAATGTTGTGTAACATATCATTAACTTAAGTTTGTTTTTGTGTTGTAACAATATTTTTTTGAATGTTTTTTTATGGAACAGAATGCGAACAAATGCAACCTCTTTCTTTTTAAGAATTACACAGAGAACTATAAGATTTATAGAAAGTTTTCTTGTTATTAACCCTTCTTCAGATGACTTTACCTTCACTCCTTTCAAGAGACTCTTCTCTTTACGCAAAATGGTCCGCTATTGGACTTACTTTTCTTCTATTTCTGCTAGCTGTTGCGCAAGCTGACGCCGCAAACAGGTTCTGGGTTGGTGCCGTAGAAACCGGTACCTCCTGGGATGATATTTCCAACTGGTCCACAACGGAGAAAGGCACCGATACCGGTGCTACCGTTCCCGGTACATCAGATGTTGCCGTTTTCACGACATCTGGAACTACTGTTAACATATCCCACGTAGCTGCCGGAACAGGTATAGATGTCGCGGGACTTGTTGTTAAGAGCACATTTACCGGATCCATTGTGTTTGGAACCGGAGGTGTGCCGCTTATTGTTGGAGACACAGGTATTATGATCGGTAGTGGACGGCTCCTCATGGGAACTGGTGCTCTTAGGAGCTCTGGAAGCTTCGTCCAGTCCGGAGGAATTGTGATCGTTTCGTCCTCGGATACCACACTATCAGGAGACCTGATTATCCGAAGCCAGAACGCAACAGGTAACGCGGCTTCGTTTACTTCGACGGGTACAATAATATTTGAAAACACTGTTGCAGATCAGAACTTTGCTGTTGCTTCGTCTGCATCAGCCACACTTAGCGGAATTACACTGAATCTTACTGAGGGTGGTACAGCAGATGACCTTATAATCTCAGGAAGTGC
>CAZYBL010000083.1:0-3728 GCA_964645805.1 uncultured Candidatus Peribacteria bacterium
CATCAATACTAATTGTATCCGTCTTTGAACCTTTTTTAGCACGATGTTGCTGGGGAACATTAGAGGTTTTTGCAATTACGTCCCAATCATCGCACGTTTTATCTATCCAAAGCTGATCAAGTGATAACAAATCTGGATGAACCAATTTCTCAATTTGCTCTTTAATTCTTTCATGATCTTCCTCTTTCTCATCTTGCAAAAGAAGCTCCCCTGCAAACCACCTTGCAATTGCCATCTTGCCCAAGTGGCGTGGACCGGAGAAGAGGTATGCGTGTGCTACGTTGTCTGATTCAATGTCATTCAACAATTGATCTCTTTGAATGTCATGACCGACGATTTGAGTAAATCTGACCATTTAAATAAGGAACTAATTATCAATTATCAATTCTCAATTATCAATTCGTTTTTACAACAAAATTTATCCACCACAACACTTCTTATACTTCTTCCCTGAGCCGCATGGGCATGGATCATTCCTGCCTACTTTTTCAATTTGCCTGGGGGCCTGCTCTGTATAGACGCGCCGTTGGCGCGTCTCTACATCGTCGCCCGGCCGGGGCGGACCCGCGGAATCCGCCATAACATTTACATTCTGCCCCCTCGTAACTCCAGTTTCCGTTAATTCCGACTCTATTTGATCTTCATTGGTCTGCAGATCAGATATTTCTTCCTGCGCACGATCCAGGAATACTTGCGGAGTAAACTGCGCGAAGTCGATTTGCAGTAAAGTTCTGACTATACTCGAGTCAATTGCAGCCAGAAGCTGCTCGAATTTTCTGAATCCCTGATCTTTATACTCAATCAAAGGATCACGTTGAGCGTAACCGGAGAACGCAACTTGTTCCCGCAAGTGCGACATCTCATCAATATGATCCATCCAATGTGTGTCGATTGATCTGAGTGTGACAACGCGCTCAGCTTGTCTGACCGCCTCTTCTCCAAACTCCTTACACTTCGCATCATAGAATTTTAGAAGTAGATCTTTGATGCTTGCTCTCATTTTTTCTCGATCGTTGAATTCTTTGAGTTTACTTCCGGGCAAAAATTCAACCAACTGAGGATGAAGTGCTCCGAGAATCTGAGAAATCTCTTTCGTATCCCATTTTTCCGGATCTGACCCCAGCGCATGCACATCAACCATAGAGTTAGCTTCTCCACGAAGAGCCTGGAGGATGTCTTCATGCAATGTTAGTTCTTCGGACTTCGAACTTCGGACTTCGGACGTCGAAGAACCTACGTCCGACGTCCTACATCCGACGTCCGATTCATCTTCAGCAATTTTATCCAAAATATTCTGTCTCCTAACATACACAATTTCTCTGTGCTTATTCATCACATCATCGTACTGAACAACATGGCGCCTGATATCAAAGTTTCGTCCTTCGACTTTTTTCTGTGCGCTTTCTATTGAGCGCGAAACAATTCGATTCTCAAGCGGAACATCATCCGGAACTTTTAGCCTTTCCATCATTGCCTTAAGACGATCTCCTCCAAAAAGACGCATAAGATCGTCCTCCATAGATACAAAGAAGACGCTTTCTCCAGGATCTCCTTGTCGACCAGCTCGTCCGCGGAGCTGATTATCAATTCGTCGCGCCTCGTGCCGTTCGGTACCCAGAATGCAGAGTCCTCCAAGTTCTGTAACCCCCTCCTCTAGTTTAATATCCGTCCCACGACCCGCCATGTTGGTAGCAATTGTAATTGCTCCTTTTTGCCCAGCCAAAGCTACAATATCCGCTTCCTTTTCGTGATGCTTAGCATTTAAAACACTGTGCTCTATCCCCTCATTTTCAAGAAGTTTGGAAAGAACTTCGGACTTCTCGATTGAAGTAGTACCAATTAGAACAGGCTGGCCTTTCTCATTTTTTTCTTTCGCCAACTTAGCAACCGCTTTGAACTTTGCTTCAACTGTTCTGTAGATTGAATCTGGTCGATCGTTTCTGATGAGCGGTTTATTGGTCGGAACAACAACTGTTCTTAGTTTATAGATTGACTCGAATTCTTCCGCCTCCGTTTTTGCAGTACCAGTCATTCCCGCAAGCTTGTTATAAAGCCGGAAATAATTTTGGAATGTGATTGTTGCCAAAGTTTTACTCTCACGCTGAACTTCTACTTTCTCTTTGGCTTCAACAGCCTGATGAAGTCCGTGACCGTAGCGACGCCCAGGCATTAGTCGACCTGTGAATTCATCAACAATGATTACTTCGCCATCTTTAACTACATAATCCGTATCTTTCTCGTACATTGCATGGGCTCTAAGAGCCTGTTCAATGTGATGGACTTCTTCGAAGCCTTTATCGGTGTATATATTCTCGACTCCAAGAATTTCTTCCATCTTTTTAATCCCTTCTTCGGTCAAAGTTGCCACTTTCTGCTTTTCATCTTTATTATAATGCTTATTTTCCTGTAATTGCTGAACTAAGGTTGAATACTGCGTGTACTTTGCTGTCGATTCATCCGCAGGTTGGCTGATAATTAGAGGAGTTCTGGCTTCATCAACCAAAATTGAGTCAACTTCGTCGACGATAGCGTAATTTAAACCTCTCTGAACCTGGCGATCGACTGATGTTGTCATGTTGTCACGCAGGTAATCGAAGCCGAACTCATTATTTGTGCCGTAAGTAACATCACAATTGTAAGCTTCCTGGCGTTCTTCATGATTTTTCTCGTGAAGTATCGTCCCAACCGTTAATCCCAACGCTTCATAAAGCATTCCCATCCAAAGCGCATCACGTTTCGCAAGGTAATCGTTGACAGTAACTACATGCACTCCTTTTCCTTTCAATGCATTTAGATAAATCGGCATTGTACAAACCAAAGTTTTACCCTCTCCCGTTTTCATCTCTGTGATGTTGCCCTGATGCAGGACAATTCCACCAAGTATTTGCACATCATAAGGAACCATATCCCACACAAACTCCTGTTTTCCAAGTTTAACGCTTTTACCTTGAATTAATTCGCATGTCCTAATAACAACTGCGAAAGCTTCGGGCAATAATTTATCCAACTTCTCCCCATCAGCAACTTTCTTCTTAAGCTCTTCAGTTCTTTTAGGAATATCCTCAAGTCTTAGATCCTCTATTGCTTTTGTTGCCTTTATTGTCTTTACTTTTTTAACAATCGGCTGAAGACGCTTTAGCTCCCGTTCATTCGGATCGCCAAGAAGTTTGTTTAATGCATCAATAACTGACATTTCCCAATAAGGATAGCAGAGCTTTTCAAACTATTCCTCATGATCCAGTTTAAATCCGATTTTTCTTTCGTCTTCCGGCCTAACTGGTGCCATCATCTTCCTAATAGCATCAAATACGATTTTAAACTGCGTATCATATTTCTTTTCCATTTCCTCTAACTTTTCAGCAAGTTCTTTATGGGATTCCAGAATTCTTCTGAGTTTTACAAACGCTCTCATTATCTCAATATTAACTGCAACCGCACGTTTGCTTCTTAGGACACTAGATAGCATTGCAACGCCTTGTTCGGTGAAAACATGTGGCAATTTGCGTCTTCCTCCCCAATTTTTTGATGTCACAATTTGTGACTTCAAATTTTTGGCTTCTACTTGCGGGTTATTTGATATCGCAATTTGCGATATCAAGTTTTGCCCTTTTGTTTGCGAAAATCTTGAAGTACCAAAATGGCACTTCAAGATTTCAAATTCATCTTTATTCATTTGAAACATGAAATCTGCAGGAAATCGGTCAATATTGCGTTTAACTGAACGCATA
>CAZYBL010000083.1:3738-5768 GCA_964645805.1 uncultured Candidatus Peribacteria bacterium
GAGTTTTTGTTTCAACCCCATATAGTTCAGCTAAATCACTATCCAACATCACCCTTTGCCCCCGAATAAGCAAAATTGATTGTTCAATTCGCTCAATTGGAATTATTGATTTTGACATTGGTGGGGCACCGTACACCCGATTTCAGCTCAGATCAACTATCTATAACCCAGCCCTAAGCAGCCCTAAGGGAATTAGGATTTATATTATATTCCAACCAATCTCCTTTTTTTGTTTTTGGGATAGTGCCATCAGCCCGGTAATCACTGATCTGCTGAAGCATTATATTGGCCCTACTCAAATGATCATTTTGCTCAGGAGTAATATCTTCGCCTTTGTCATTCAGTTTTTCAACGATAGTTTTAAGTAAGCCTTCTGCCTTATAAAGCTCCGTTTCTGCATTTTTCACATCGTTTTCGTATGCTATTGGAGCATTTTCTGCATGTTTTATAGCACTAAAAAGTTTGCTCACCATTGGCGGATACAACACGGTTACTTCTTGATCGCCTTCAATTGGATCCCCAGTAGTAGTCCCACCACTCCTTATGCCCGGTTCTATGGATTGAACATTTTCCCTTCCATCCGGGTAAACAATAGTCGCTGTGCCACTCCAATTCTTAGTTACTTCTCCAGCATAGTTATTATAACCTCTTACTGATCGGGCTAGATCCACAAATCTATCAGTGTTTTTTACTATTGCCCATGCCGGGGCATCTTCCCAGTTCAAAACAATGCCCAGGTCTTCGAGTGACTCTTTTGGAGATAGGATTCCTTTGCTATTTCTTGCAAGCAATCTTTCTTGAAGATCATTTCTTGCACCAGCAATTGTTCCAATAACATTTTGTTTTTCTATTCTATCTTCACTGGCTTCTAATGCCTTATCTCTAACCTGGTCTATACTATGCGGAGTTGCAGATTTTACAACAGCGACCTGTATACCCCCCAAGGTCCTCCATCCGTTTCCCTTAACTTCTCCCGGGGTTATTTTGCCGGTAGCTTCGTCGAAGAATCCATAATATTCGTATGTCCTATTTCCTTCTCCATCAATTCCAGCTCTTAAGACAACAGGTTCACCTGTGCCTTGCTCACCCCAAGGTTTTGCCCTTCTTCCCACTCCCAAAGCAGTATCTTCCAATACAAACAAATCGCCGGTAACAAGCTTTTTATTATCTACATAATTCAATTCTGGCATTTCTGCCGGTTTATCGACGGGAGTCATAGTATTTGTTGGAAATATTTGTTTCGTTAATATTATAGCTTATTTGGCATATATCGTCAATATTCACCCATTTCGCCCATACCAGGGTTTCAAGGGGTTTTTGGTGTATTTTAGACTCTGGATAAATTCGGGGAGGATTTCCTCCAATGCCCGCAGCCGGGATTTGGTTATCCCGGCAGCATTTATTAATTCTCTCTGCTCATCCAACAATTCACCCATCCACTTGACTCGCAACCGGGACCCAGCTTGTCCTGAGCTAGTCGAAGGACGGGTCCCGGCTTCGGGCATAATATTATTTTTCAACTCCTCCAAACTCACCAATGTTGGCTCCTCCCATTTACCTCCCTTTACAAACAATGAATCCTTTTTGGTGGAATGGAGCCAAAATAATTCCGGATTCCGGATTCCGGATTCCGAAATTCGTGCAAAATAAAGATCAGACAAATGAACTCCGGCTGCTTCTATACCTAACTGATCCACCAACGTATTTGCAAATGAAACCGCAACCCTCAAACTCGTAAATCCCCCCGGACCTATTACACATGCAATTCGATCCAAATCCGCATACTCCCATCCAACCTCATTTAAGCATTCCTCAACTAATGGAATCAGCTCGTGATCACGAATGCGTGTTGAAACCTCACGTGAGGCAACTAAAGCTTCCTCTGTTACACAAGCCAATATCCCATTATGGGAAGCGATATCCAGGAAAAAATGGTTCATATAAATTGCTACATTGTTACATTGCTAGATTGCTGATACCAGCATAAGCTGAGCACCACTTTATAACAATGTAGCAATGTAACAATTTTT
>CAZYBL010000084.1:0-5748 GCA_964645805.1 uncultured Candidatus Peribacteria bacterium
CACGTCATTCGCGAATGACTGTGTCGTGCGAAAGGTCTAATTGAATTCGCGGCAGTTAATAGTCAACTAATCAATTGATTAGTTTACTTTCACACAACACAGATCGAATTTTTATCAGTTGCACAGTTGCGCAACTGTTTTATCAACAAATACCTAGTCTGAACAAGCCGAGTAGTATTCAACTATTCAATTGAATAGTTTCTTACTGTGCTACACAAACATAAGATGTTTGCTACCACCACCATTTGATGGTTTTAGGAAAGATTTAGGCGTTTTGTTCCCCCCATGGGGGGAACGTCAAAGATCCCTAGTTGAAGCGGAAAAGTCGATGGATGCTAAAGTTTTTTTCGAGAAGATATTGACGAAGGTTTTTTGAATGCCACAATTAACAGCCGAGCCCACCACCCAAGCATCTTCCCACCCCTTGGGGGGAGGGTTTATCTATAGTTATGGTGATTTGCCTATTCCCACTCTATGGTCCCCGGCGGCTTACTCGTCAAATCATAAAACACCATATCAATTCCATTTAACTCAAGGATTCTACCCGTCATTTTTCTAATAACTTCTTCCGGCAGATGTGCCGAGTTAGCCGTCATCGCATCTGTCGATTCAATTGGCCTGAGTACAATTGACTGCTGACCTTCCGCAGATCCAAAAGGAAGAAGTACAACCGGGAACTGCCAAATTTTTTCATACAAACCAGCTTCAAGCATTTCTTCATAAACTATCTTGTCAGCCTCACGCAAAAGATCCGCTCTTTCACGGGTTATGTAACTCGGAGTGAACTTGAACTCAGCAGAATCTGAATGAGATGTACACATTAAAACTCGATTAATATCTTTATTCTTATTAGGAACATCCGTTGCCATCTTCCAATGCTCTTCGGACGGATATTTCGTTTTATCAAACAAAGCTAATGCATGTCTATAAGTACGTCCATCCCCTTGAACACCAACAGACCTAAGGGGCAATATGGATCCGACGTCCGAAGTCTGACGTCCGATGTCCGGATTATCGGCACATAATATCCTCACCCCCAACCCCGGCCCCGGAAACGGATGCCTCCAAACCAAATCATGCGGAAGCCCTAGAATTTCTCCTAACTGACGCACTTCATCCTTGTATAAATCCTTCAATGGTTCAATCACTCTCCCCTCTTCAATCATTTTCTGAACTTCTTCAACACGATTGTGATGAGTTTTAATTTTATCAGCATGCGCGGTTCCTCCTGTCTCGATCGTATCCGGATAAATTGTTCCCTGACCAAGGAGCCAATCTGGACCATCTAACCTAAGTTCAGTGGCAACTTTGCTTTGGACATCCAGAAAAGTCTTTCCAATAATCTCCCTCTTTTTCTCCGGATCATAAACTTCTTTTAGATTCTTAAAGAATAATTCAGAAGCATCTTCAGCATGCAAATTATCAAAACCAATTTTTGAAAGTGCTTTCTGAGTATCCTCAACCTCATCCTTCCTCATCAATCCCGTATCGACCAGTAAACCCTGAACTCTATCAGCACCCAACACTTTATCAAGCAACGTGAACGCAACAGTAGAATCTACTCCACCTGACACCAACATAAAAACTTTCTTGTCTCCAACCTGAGCTTTAATCTCATCCTGAATCCGATCTGAATATCCTTCTACAGACCAAGGATCGTAATTACACATTCCAACAAAGTTTTTAAGAATTGTCTCTCCATATTCTGTGTGAGTTACTTCCGGATGAAACTGCACTGCATAAAGTTTGCGCGATTCATCGGCGAAGCCTGAGTTTTCTGATGATTCAGATGTCGCAATCCTTTCAAAACCTTCCGGCAACTTCACCGCTTCATCCCCATGCGACATCCAAGCAACGAATTCTGTGGGGCAATCTTTGAAAAGTCCCGACGTCCGCTGTCCTCTGTCCGCTGTCCGAATCGTCATCTTCCCATACTCCTTAACCCCTGAACTCGTCACCTCTCCTCCCAACACATGCGTCATCCAATGTAGTCCATAACAAATACCTAAGATTGGAATCCCTAATTCGAAAATCGCCGGATCTCCGTGCGGAGCACCTTTTTCGGTAACACTCTGAGGTCCTCCTGAAAGAATTATCCCTGCAGCATTTTTAAGATCTTTAGCCGATGTCTCTGCCTCTTTAATCTCCGAATAAGCACCCAATCTCCTTACTCTGCTTGCAATCAGATGAGCATATTGACCACCGAAGTCGAGAATGACGATGCTTTTCATGTATAAAGAATACACGAATGCTTGATCAAATTCTAAGTTTACTGATATTTTATCCCACCGTTCCTTGAAACCACCGTCTTCACTCTCATGCGCTTTTTGTTGTAAGAAAACTTCCAGTTCCATTTCTTGTTTTCCCACGGCAACTAGCAGCGCTGTGGGAGTGAAAGGAGGAGCGTTATGAACGCCCTAATGCTACTTTTTGCCCTCGCGCTCGGAGCGCAAGAACCAGTCGCGCCGGCAAAGCCCGTCGATCTGGACACCCAGATTGAGGCGAACCTCGAGGAGCTAAACAAACTGAGTGAAACTTCTGCGAGGATCTTCGAGCTTCACTTTGAGAACATCGACCTCAAGGTCAAGCTGGCCAAGGCAACCGAAACAGTCCCGACCTTTCTTGAATCAGACCTCGCCGATCTGAAAGCCGAAAAGGAGAAATTGACTGCGCATCTGGCCGAAGAACTGCAAGGCTTCAAGGATAATTACGAAGGCTCCGGCTTTGAGACAGAACAGGAGTTCTTGGATGAAACGGGTAGACTGCTTGGAGAAGACCCGCCCGAACTACCGTCCGCCGGCGATGAGTCTGATGAGGATCCTATTATGATCGACTCTCAAGTTCTCTTTATCGAAGAGTACATCGAGAGAGTCAGGAGGCATGACAATGAGTATGCCGATGAACTCGACGAAAAACTCAATGCCTTGCGAAATGCCAAAGAGGATCCGTTCAGGCTTAACGCGCATGCCATCTTCATCTTGTACGTTTGCGCCAGAGACGGAGCAGAAAACCTTGAGAACCGGAATAGGATCAGGAACACCACCATCTGGGGTATGGTGATTCTGGCAGGGATATTTGCATATTTTCAATTGCGCATACCCCAGTCCTCAGTAAGATGAATCGACCCCCTCCCTCCGCAGCGCAAAGTGCCCGGCCACCACGGTCGGGCGCTTTCGTAAAACGGATTACACGGATCAAACACGGATTACACTGATAACTTTATCCGTGAAATCCGTGTATTTAAAAATCAGCGTAATCAGCGCTTGACAAACTTAATACCAAAGCACAAACTCTCCCTCCTATGACAAAAGAATCTAAACCACCCAAAGTATTACCGGAAGATCTGGAGCTTGATAGCAAAACCGACTACGTGAAAGCATTTAAAATCGCTGCCGATAGAAAAGTGTTGCCAATCGAATGGTATAAATTGTGCGAAGCTTTTATGGGTAACTCAACTTTTCATACTCAAAAACTACTCAGAGAACTTCTTGACTGCACAGAGGCAAGCGAAATGGATGACGTTCTAAAGAGAGCTAAATCAATATTCACAACACTTGAAAAAGTACAAACATACTTAAAGCAAGAACCCGGTGTAGCTGATGGGATTGCCGCAGAAATTGAATCCGGCCTTAAAAGTACACAAGAATGTATTCGCGCTGCAGCTCAGGTTATTCTTAAGGATGAAACAGTTAAAGTAACCAAAAGTCATCCAGCGGCAAAGCATATTCAAAGATTGGTAAACCAACAAATCGACTCATCCAATCTTTCTGGAGCACTGGTTAAGCCCTTGGGAGACAAGGCAGGCACAGCAGCAACCACAGCAGAACCTACTCCGGTCCATTACGCCGGCGACCATACTGCTGACATCGGAGCTATGGAGCCCAAAACCGAAGCAGCTGAACCACCCAGGAAACCACCCGATAAATCTAAAGAGAAAAGGCGCAGATGGTATACAGCTTTTATATTTAAGACTTAATTGTTTTTTAAAAAATTACACGCAGCAGCAACCAAAACCCACATGCTATACGCCACTGCACTATCCTCCCATGCATGTAGGAACAAGGCTGCAATTGATATTCCTAAGAATGCCAGGAACAAAGGTCTAAATTTCTCATCCTTATATAAATCATGCAGCACATAAAAGATCATTATCAAATAAAGAATGAATCCGATCACTCCCATTTCTAACCCTATCTGCAAATACCAGTTTTCTGGTAAGAAAGGACATCTGCACTCACTACCTCGCGGCTGGACTTGAGTTCCCCCAACAAACACACAAAGATCCAGATGATTCCTGGCCCATCCCACATCACTTCCCTCTTCTAAATATACACAAGTGTCACTGACTCTGTTGCTCGCAGGTCCTGCAATCCCCATTCCAAGTCCGTAACGATTTGATGTCATTACATCCAAAGCCTGAACTGGACGAAGCAGATGATCGCGTGTGGAAGAGACTCTAAGTAAAACTCCAGGCTGCACCATCGTAAGAACAATTACACTGACTATTATTAATCCTCCAATCCCCATCATCGATTTTTTAAAAACTTCTTTGGACTTTGCTTTATGCAAGACCAAAACAAAAATTACAAACGCAGCAATCCAGGCGCTTCTGGAAAAAGTAAGAAGAATCGCAATTCCAATAAGACCAGTGACCAGTGACCAGAGACTAGTGACCCTTCCCCGAAGCATTCTGATAGTGACGATGCCGAATGGAATCAATAACCACAAACCCAATTGATTCGGCCCACTCATAACTGACTGTGCCCGCCTGATTCCTAATGCTTCCAATTGCTGATATGCAGCCAAAGGAGCATCAAGCAGATATAAGGAATGAAGATCGCTATATCCAAGCAGCATGAACCACGCCTGAGGCAGGAACATCGCTGCAATTGCATAACCGGCAACCAAAACTCCAACACCAATGATTACTCTGAATGCCCACTTAATAAAAGCATCTGACCACGGAACTCTCCTTAAACATAAAAATGCAACAAGCGGAATAAAGTCATATTTAAATCCAAATAGATATAATTTCCAATCCGAATGAGTATATGCAGTTACGATCAAGGACAATGCGATCAACCAGACAATAAGCACATCAATCTCATCAAATTTGACTGTTTTCCTGTGCGATTTAAACCATTCAACAAATGCAACTATCAAAATCAAAACCAATAATCCTTCCTTCCACAAAACAAGCTCAGTCATCGGAGCATTACCCGACCCTCTTAGATATTTAGTACCGACTGTAACCAATAAAGCATGAAAGGGCAGTAATCCAATCAATATTACAGCCAATAATTCACGTGATCGTTGAATCATGATGTCAATTGTCAATTGTCAATTGTCAATTGTCAATTCGTAATCTTTTTCCTTCAGAACGAAACACCTCCTCCCCTCTCCCCAAAACCTCCTCCACCGCATCTACGCACTCAGCGCTAACATTTTCCCCATAGATTTTAGGAACATCCCGCATCTCCTGATTATCCCAAGCAAACTCGATGATCTTTTTGACTAGATCTGAATCAATCGGAGGCGCGATCAGATTCCCGCCATTCATAATTGATTCTGACCTATCCGAACCGAACCTGAGCGTGACGCATGGAACCCCAAGCACATTCATTTCTTCCTGCATGGACCCTGAATCTGTAGCGCAAACTGCAGCCCTATTCATCGCAGCAATTACATCCGTGTAAAGGGGCCAAACTTCGGAGAAAACAAAGTTATCATGTTCCTGATCAAGCTTCT
>CAZYBL010000085.1:0-5747 GCA_964645805.1 uncultured Candidatus Peribacteria bacterium
GGTTGATATTCAAAAAAAAGAAATCAGATTAAAAGGAAAGAGGCTTATGTTTGTGGGAGCAGGAGCATCTTTAGGTTTGTCACATGATTTAACAGTTTATAGGTTAATTAACGAGGGGGAGATAGCTCAAAATAAAAACAAAATAACTGTTGAAGAAGACTACGTACAAAATGGTGGTACTTTTGTGGCTGGTAAGGGTGATGCAATTTTTGAGAGAAATATTGTTATTAATGGAGGCGAGTTTCGTGGCGGAGAAGGCGATGTGAAATTTGTTAATGATCTTGTCGGCTTGTTTGAACTTAAAAAAGGAACCTTTAGCGCACCTAAAGAATTAATTATCAATACAGATTGGAATATTCAAGGTGGAGAATTTATTCACAACAAGGGTTTGGTAGTATTTGAAGGTACTTCACATAAGGTTAATCCTGGCAAGAGTCTGTCGCTTTATGATGTTGATGTAAGCAAGGAAGATGAAACGATGTTGATGGTAGATGAAAGTGGAATAATTAATATCGAAAATTCATTTACGTTAACAGACGGTGAGTTGAGGGGCGGATCAATAATATGTACTGGAGACATAGTACATTCTGCGAACTTCGATGGAGGGGATACTCTGCTTAAAATAACAGGGAGTGATAAAAAAGATATTGAGTTTAAAGTTGGAGGAAAATTGCCCGAGATTGAGTTAGATGCAAAGAATGCAAAAGTAAGTATTAAGAAAGGCAATATATTTAATAGAATCAAACATGAGGATAATGCATTTGTAGTGGATAGTCCTATACTTATGAAGAATGGGACTTTTGTAATAGAAGATGGCAATGTCTGGATTCATGCAGATCTAAATATGGAGGGTGGAAAAATAGAATTCGAGAATGGAGAACTAATTGTTAATGAACCGTTGAGTATAAAAGATGGTAAGTTGTTCTTGAAGGGCGGCTCAACTACGTTCAATGCGCCACTTGATATAAATGGAGGAGGTGTAATGATTAATGAAGCGAAGTTTAGAGCCAATGATCATGTGTCTATTGATGGTGGAGGTGTATTGCAGGGGGGCAAAGAAAATATGGTGTTTGATGGAGCATTTAGTCTGATAGATGGCGTGTTTGAAGCGCCATCAGAAAAAGCATATTTTGGTGATGACATTTTATTTGCTAAAGGGGCTAGGTTTGGCAGTAATGATGGTCTGGTAGTGTTGAGAGGTGGAGAAGGAAAGTTTGATCTTGGAGCAGCTAAATTTAATAATTTAAAAATAAGTAAGGATGAAGCAGTTGAGCTGACAATGGGATCCGGAAGTCAAATTGCTGTTGAAGGTAATTTAGATATTGAGTCTGGTACTCCGAAGAAGGGATTATTCTCTGTAAGAGGGAATGTGACAATCGGTTCTAAGGTTGGGTCAAGCGATACATCTATTAGTTTAATAGGTGTAAAAAGGCAGGAACTAAAATTGGACTCGCCGGAACTTTTCATGGGAGATATTGTTGTCGACAAGGATAATGTAGGAGCCGTTGTGCTAAAGTCACCGCTATCTTTGAATAAGCCAACGCAAAAACTTCAAGTTTTGAATGGCGTTATTGACTTTAATAAATTTAGTGTAGCATCTGGAACAGGTCAAAAATTGACTGTTGGTAAAGGGGCTCGAATAATCATCAGGGGAAATGAAAAGTTACCTGAGTTGAATCTTAAAAAAGATTCAATTGTTCACTACAAATTAAATAGTGGTATTGGCAAATTGCCAAGTATTGTCTTCCAGAAGCTCATATTAGATACAGATAGAGATCTGAAGTTTATCCCAGAAGGAGACACATTAGTTGTAAAGAATGATTTGGAGCTTAGGAATGGAGTACTAGAACTAGATAGAAATCAAACTGTTATAATTGGAGGATCTTGGTTGGTGGATAAAGGAAGATTTATTTCCGGTAATGGTTCTGTAATTTTTGAGGGCGAAGGAAATATTGTTACGGGTGACAATGCATTTTTTAATCTTACGAAAAAAATAAGCAGTGGTAAAGGCCTCTTAGCGTTTGAGAGCGGAACTGAGCAGCGTGTTAATGGAACACTTAAATTGCAAGGGACAGGTTGTAATCTAATCACATTGAGTGCAACGGAGAATGCTAAACCTTTTAAGTTAATTTTGCCTGGTAAATCAGAATTAGGATCTTTGATTATTAAAGATGTTGAAAACGTTGGTGAAAACGAAAAGGAGTGTAAAACCGAGTGCATAGATGGCGGAGGAAATACTAAATTTGTATTTGAGGCAGAAAATTGCAAAGCTCCAAATGCTATATGTGGGAATGAGAAAAATGAACCAATGGAAGAATGTGATGATGGGAATGTAGTTTCTAATGATGGATGCTCAATGTTATGCAAACAGGAGGAAGGATTTAAATGCGACGGTGAGCCAAGCATATGTGCTTCTAAGTGTGGAGATGGAAAAGTATTAGGATTCGAAGTTTGTGATGATAATAATAGTCAAGGTGGAGATGGATGTTCGGAAATGTGTGTACTAGAAGAAGGTTTCGAATGTGGAGGAGAGCCGAGCACTTGTGCCCCGGTTTGCGGTGATGGATTTCTTCGTGGAAAGGAAGAATGTGACGATGGTAATGTTGTTAAAGAAGATGGGTGCTCGGATTCTTGTAGGATAGAATCAGGGTTCACATGTTCAGGTGGAGATGGGGGTGTAGATCAGGGAGAACAGTGTGATGATGGGAATACAAAAGATGGAGATGGATGCAGTTCAAAATGCAAGATGGAGCCTGGATTTAGATGTTCAGACAAGAGTGGTAAGTGTTCTACAGTTTGTGGTGATGGATACGTGAGAGGACCTGAAGAATGTGATGACAATAATAATGAGTCGCTTGATGGATGCTCCGAGAAATGTGTAGTAGAAGGAGGTTTTGTTTGTATCAGAGATCCTAGTGTGTGTACTCCTTTGTGTGGGACAAATAAGTTCAGCAAGAAGGATTGTCCTAAAGGATTGACATTCAAATCCAGTCTGACAGGCAAAAACATGTTGCCTCCCGTTGTAACTTCTGCGCAAGGGGTAGGTTTGTTTATCTTAGATTACGATAGATCTCTTCGTTACAGTGTTGATGTAACCAAAGAGCAGGTTGTAAATATTTCAATAGGAATTGGAAAGCAAACCGAAGGAGGAACAGAAATTATTAAGTTAAAAACCAGAAGTGGTTTTACAAGAGTTCTAAGCGATGAAGAAATCGTTACACTTTATTCGGGTAATCTATATGTAGTTGTTGCTACAAAAGAAAATCCCGATGGAGCAATTAGGGGGCAGATTGTAAGAGTACAGTAGCTATTTGCCACCTTTAAATGGTACAAGCGGAATTTTTGCTATTGTTTTAAGCGCACCTAATGTTCCTTTGCCAATCAAAGAAATCGCTTCGCCTGCTGTTCCAAAAGGAGCCCAGAGAACACTTCCGATCGCATTTCGGGTGTTGGATATTTTTGGTTTGAACTCGGTGAAACTATCCACTGCATCTTTCCCAGGTGCGACAGCACAGTTTTTAATTGCTTCTCCGGCGGAATGTCCAAGCTTTGCCATAACTATATGTTACAATATATGAGCTTAGCAGTCAATTTGTATGTACAATGTACATACAGTCAGAAATAGGTGAGGTAAGAGGTATTTTGGTATATAATAAGTAGTAAGCTTGCCCCGGTAGCTCAGTTGGATAGAGCGGAAGCCTTCTAAGCTTCAGGTCACAGGTTCGATCCCTGTCCGGGGTACCATTGCGTAGATAAAAAAGTTAAATATTGCTATAATAGTAAGGATGAAATACAAGCGAATCATGCTTAAGCTATCCGGCGAGGCGCTTAGTAAGCCTGGTGGATTTGGGTTGAATCATGATGTTTTGATGGAAGTTGCTGCATCAATTAAAGAAGTCGCTGATGCGGGGATTGAAGTTGTAGTAGTTTGTGGTGGTGGGAATATATGGAGGTACAGAGACACCAAAGACAGTGGCATCGAGAGAACGTCGAGTGATGCAATGGGAATGCTTGCAACTATTATGAATAGCGTGGGACTTCAGTCTGGTCTTGAATCTCTTGGACAATTCACAAGAGTCTGCTCAGCGATTGATGTTCCACAGCTTGCTGAACCGTATCTTAGACGTAGAGCAATCAGGCACTTAGAGAAGGGGAGAGTTGTAATTTGTGCAGGTGGCACAGGAAACCCATTTTTCACAACCGATTCAGCTGCAGCACTTAGAGCATCGGAACTTAATTGTGATGTTATTCTTAAGGCTACTAATGTTGATGGGGTCTACGATAAAGATCCGGATGAGAACAGCGATGCCGTCAAATATGATGAGCTTACTTATGATGAAGCGCTCGAGAAGCAGTTGAAGATAATGGATCAGGCGGCATTTAGCCTGTGTAGAGATCAGAAGCTCCCGATCAGAGTCTTCAACTTTAAAGATAGAAGTAATTTGCTGAGGGCTGCAAAGGGAGAGGATGTGGGGACGTTGGTGCGGGGGTGAGTAAAACTGTATGAGTGAGTAGTGGGTAGTGAGTAGATAGGTTTTTGTGTGTTGTGCATGCAAACCTCAAATAGTCATAACCTCTGTTTCCTTCTTTTTCATAGATTCCTCAATTTTTTCATTCGCAGACTTAACAGTTTTATCAAGTTCTTCAAGTAGTGTGTACTTTCTGTCCTCATCTTTCTCGTTATCTTTGATATCATCATGACGTACCGAAATTCGTGCTTCTTCTGCAATATTACCTACAAGTCCTTTCATCTGAGTCCTTCTTTCCTCTGTCATAGGAGGAAGATTAAGTCTTAGAACAACTCCATCATTAACTGGTGTGCATCCCAAGTCTAAAAGAGTTAGTGCTTTTTCTATATCTCCAATTATGGATCTATCCCATGGTTGTACAACAATTGACCTTGCATCCTCGACAGTTATTCCTGCAACAGCTTTAAGGGGTTGTTTTTGTCCATATGCTTCAACTTCTGCATCTTCAACAAGTGCTGCCGACGCTCTGCCTGTTTGCAGCTTGGCAAACTCTGAGTGTAAATGAGAGATAATCTTTTCAGCTTCAACATTGAAGTTATCGATTCTTGGATCGGACATGGATGAGTGGGTAGTGGGTAGAACGAGTGAGTAGTGAGTAGTGAGTAGTACCCTTTGAGTAGAATACACTATACTTTAAGATTTTGTATTAATTTATTTAACATGCGCATGACTTCATCTAACAAGTTAGTAGCCTTTAGCCTAATCTCTTCAGATCCATATTTTCTCCTTTTTGATATTTCCAATTGTGTCTCGAGTTCTGCACCAGATGAATGGGAAATTCTTAAATATTGACAATATTCCTTACTTGTTTTTCTTCTACTGCCTTCAGCTATATTCGAGGGTATGGAAACTACTGCTCTTTGCATTTGGTCAACAAGTCTATTCTTTTGATCCCAGGGAAATTCTTCAGTTAGATCGTAAATTAGATCAACTAGCTCCATTGCCTTTTGCCACACAATCAGGTCTTTATATGAATATATTCCTGTTACCATAAAGGTGACCCATCATACACCTGTTTTTGTGCAATTACAACTCGCAAAAACCTATCTACTCACTACTCACTACCCACTTATCTGATAAACTAAAAACATGAACAAACCTAGGATTGCAATAGTATCCTTCCCCGGCAATAACTGCGAGGTAGAATCAATTAGGGCTATAAAGAATGCGGACATGGAGCCGGTTTTCTTTAAATGGAATGATTCGACGGAAGTGCTA
>CAZYBL010000086.1:0-5684 GCA_964645805.1 uncultured Candidatus Peribacteria bacterium
GCTATTGTAAGCTAAGAACTGATCTTTTTAGGCGCCCGAAATGAAACGCTCTCACCTATCACCTAACACCTAGTAAACCATGCTTAAATCCAAATGCTCCAAAATCGCTCTTCTGGGAGGAATCCTGGTAGGACTATCCGCAAGTGCAATTGCCGTTGGCAACATGCCAGCATTTATGGGAACAAGACCAGACGAAGCTATTAAAATGGATACTCTTAAATGGCTTGATGAGAATGATCCTAAGTTTAAATCTGCTGCAATGAAACCAAGAGAGAATTTCATTGAGCTTCAGCCTTCTTCAATCTGGTTTGGCCCAGCCAGATGCCACAAATTCCATCTTGGACCACGATATACCAAGTGCTTGCTAAAGGAAGAAGAGGTTAAACCAACCGAGCTACCTTACCCTGAAGAAAATTAATATCTATTTCTTACTTTTTACCCAATATGTCCATGCATAAGTGCCAAAAGAATGTCGTTATCGGAGCATTAGTCGGTGTAATAATCGGAGCTCTAATTGGCGCAGGTACAATGCAATACGCTCAGCTTGTAGCATTCAAGGGTGCAAACCCAAACTATATGAAGAATGCTACTAATCCTCGAGTTACAGACTCTATAATCAGAGAACGTAGCGACGAAGGAATATATGAGGCTCCTCTAAGGGAAGTTTCTACACGAGAAGCCAGACTTCGCCAGGCTGAGACTGCAGGCCACAGTGCTCCTCTAAATTCAGAAAATGAAGAGGAAAGCTGTTCGCGTTTTTCTTTCGGAAGCGCTCGCTACGCTAAGTGTGTAGTAGAACTTCGAGATAATGACGTTGAATATCAGCAGTGGCCGAGTGTGCCGCATTAGAAGAATCCCTTAGAAACTCAAAGCTGAAATAATCACAAGAGCTCTCTGAGTGTGTAGTGAGTAGTGTGTAGATAGTTATTGGTATGCTATTTGTAGCAAAAAACAGAAGTTTTTATCTACTCACTACCCACTACACACTTCTAAGATTGCCCACATTTTGCATACTTGCATTTATTTATAAAATATGTTATTATATAACTAAACAAACATTTATTTCCTTCCCCTTAAAGCCCGTGAAATGTAATTGTAATGTCACAGTGGCTGTGCTCGCAGGCATTGTAGCTGGCACCCTTCTAGGAGCCGGTGCAAGCCAGTACGCATACGTTGTCGCTGGTTTCAAGCCAAATGACGCAAAGAACTTGGCTGAACAGCGATATCACGGAGCACCTACGACAGATTCTGTCAGGTACTCCAATACCCGTGCTCTCCGCTTGAACCTCGAACGAGGTGAAGGTGAGGGCTATCGTGTACGAGACCGCGAAGTTCAACGACGTGATGTCGTTAACTTTGACGAGAATAAGTACGCTGCAGAAGGTGAATGTGCTGGCATGAGTGGTAAACGCCGACACGTCTGCGAAGCGGAAAATTAAAGTACGGTATTCCATGCTTAAGCACAGATAGTACTGACGTCAAAAACAAAAACCTTACTGACTATTAGCTGGTGGGGTTTTTGTTTAACAATTGACAGTTGACACGCTCCCCAGCCCCAGAATGCAAAGCAATCTGGAGCTGGGTCGCTTTTAACAGTTAACTATTTTTTAAATAATGTTAATTGTTAAAAGGCCCCGGCTTGCCGGGGCCGTGTTGACTGTCATCTTAACGCCACTACACTAACCGGCAACGCATGCACCAAATATCTCTGAGAGATTGAATCCGGCGGCCAGCAAGTGTACAAAATAAGTTCTTCTCCCCCTCCTTGATCTTGGAACGAACTTGTATCACTTGCTTGTACCGTCTGATGACTAGTAACTTCGTACGTGTAAAGCTTCCCATCATAAGTTACATACACTCTATCCCCCACCTTGAGCTTATTAATATTCCTAAATGCCTTTGTATACTGCGAGACATCCCATGGGTAGCTGGATGAATGACCATAGATCATTATCTTCCCTCCCCCACCCGGGTAGCTAAATAGATGACCCACTCCGTGCTGGAGAGGCTTTAGGATTCCATCCGGAGTAAATGGATCGGCTGGATGAGTTACTGTTAGATCAGAAATACTAAGCGCCGGTAAAGCAATAGCGAAATATTTTTCGGATGCATAAGCCGGAAGCGTTTCTGGGGGTTGCCCCACATGAACAACATTTGGAGTTGAAGATCCAGGACTTAAAGTCGCGGGTTGGTTTACATCGATTCTATAAACCTGAGTAGTGTTTACTTCCGGCTCCGGACCAGTGTATGCAACCGCTCCTTCTGATTGAGTTTTATCTAAACGATAAACAATATCAAAGAACCTTCCACGAGTGATAGGCTGTCCAAGTTCTAACCGCCCCTGATGCATTATCAGATTTCTTTGAATTGACGTATTGATGTACGAGGTAAACCATTCGTTATCACGGTTTTGAATATAAGGAGATAGCTGCGCTCCTTGCGCGCTTCCATCCAATCCATATGCCCTGAGTGCAATCGCCAATGCCTCCTCTGTTTTTAAATTGTTCCCGGGTCTAAATGTCCTATCCGGATACCCGGTAACCATATTCGCTTCGAATCCAGCCTCAACATAGGGCGCATACCACTCGGTAGATGGGACATCACTAAAAAGAGGAATCGGCATTACGTTTTGCCTGTACCATTCCACTCGATCCGGGACTTTAAGCCCGACAATCACTTTTAGCGCTTCTGCTCTATTTAGATAATTATTAGGTCTACCCTCTCCATTTGCATAACCCTGAACTACACCCTTGGTACTTAGATAAGTATAAGCAGTCTCGTAAGGAGTCCCCGCAACATCCGGATATCCCGCTGCATATACTATGCGCGCGAATCCCAATATCGCCAAAAGGCCAGCAAAAACTTGGATCTTTCTATACATAAAGCGAGTGGGGTATTTTACCTTGTTAAGGTGAGTTGTCAATGGGGTTAGAACTGGTATTTTGATGATAAATAGTCATTTCAGGGCAATCCTGAATAATATTACTGCTACACTGTTACATTGTTACACTGCAATAAATTATCTCTTGCTATCAATTTAGCAATGTAGCAATGTAGCAATGTTATGTCTCTAAAAGTCGGCATCATCGGACTCCCGAATGTCGGAAAATCTACCCTCTTTAATGCTCTTACAAAGACACGTGGAGCTAATGCTTCTAACTTCCCTTTTTGTACAATTGATCCAAACATAGGAATAGTCGAAGTGCCCGATGAACGTTTAGATAAGATCGTTGAGATAGTTAAGCCTGAAAAGAAAATCCCTGCATCAGTCGAGTTCGTAGACATTGCAGGACTTGTGAAAGGCGCACATAAAGGAGAGGGTCTTGGTAATCAGTTCCTCGGAGCCATTCGAGAGGTCCATGCCCTCTGTCACATCGTAAGATTTTTTGAAGGAACTGATATTACTCATGTTGAAGGAAGCATTGATCCCAAACGTGATCGCGAGACTATTGAAACCGAGCTTTGCCTTAGGGACCTGCAAACTGTTACTGACCGGATAGACAAAATTAAAAACGCAGCGAAGACAGGAGATAAAGAAAGTCAAAAAGAACTTGAAGTACTAGAAAAACTAAAAGACTGCCTGGACAAAAGTTTGTTTGTTTCGACTATGAGTTTTTCTGATGAGGAAGCATTAATCGTTAAGTCATTCTTTTTACTATCTGATAAACCTCTGATCTATGCAGCTAATGTTTCCGAAGAGCAAATGCATAAATTAAGTATTAATGATGCCCATGAGCAATTAGGAGTGCCTGAGGATACTGAAGTGATTACAATCTCTGCGAAGATCGAGGAAGATCTTCAGGATCTTTCGGATGAAGAAGCTAAGGAATTTTTAAGCGAACTCTCTGTAACTTCTTCCGGACTTGATCGTTTGATTCACGCAGCTTACTCCGCACTAAATTACATTACATTCTTTACATTCAATCTAAAGGAAGCTCGCGCGTGGACGATTACTGAAGGAACTTTAGCGCCACAAGCTGCTGGGGTGATTCATACTGATTTTGAGAAGGGATTTATCCGGGCTGAAACAGTTGGATATAATGATTTTGTTGAGTGCAGTGGAGAGCAGGGGGCTAAGGAGAAAGGCAAGATGCGTTCTGAGGGAAAGGGGTATGAAGTGAAAGATGGGGATGTGATTTTGTTTAAGTTTAATATTTGATGATTTTTATTTCGCGTCAAGAGCCGTTTAATTGCGAGCATTGCAATGCAGAAGTGACTCCGATCGAACACGGATCTTATCGCAACCACTGCCCTAACTGTCTATTCTCCAAACATGTTGACCTCGAAGGTCCTGGTGATAGAAAGTCACCTTGCGGAGGGCTTATGCGTCCTGTTGGGATTGATCAGTCCGGGAAAAAAGGATTTGTGATCATTCACGAGTGTATGATTTGTGGTAAGAGGATTAATAATAAGGCTGCGCCGGATGATCGGTTGGATGCATTCAATTTAGCGTTGTAGCGCGGATCAAAGCCAAAACGTGTGGACATCTTTTAATTATGTAAAAAGCTTTGGAAAATTCGCATAGCGAAGTTTCCCCTCCCGTAGGGAGGGGACAAAGGGGAGGGGGTTAATTTTTTGCATTGCAAAGATATTCCTCAATACATGCAGGTGTTTTGCAAATCCTAATTGCATTTCACACCCCTCCCCCTACCCCCTCCCGATGGGAGGGGGCAAATGGAACAAGTCCTGATGCAAGTATTAGACAAAACTATCATTGCATAGTTTGTCGATCATATATTTATTCCACGTTTTGGCATTGATTCTGTAGCACGGGGATACATCCCCGCGATACAATAAAGTGTATGTACAATGTACATACAGTCATTAAAAGTCACATTCCTCCGTGGGAGGAAATACGAAAGTGACAGTTCCCGATCCTCTTTCTCGCAATTCGTTAATATAAGCCATTATCCTATCTTTTTTTTCGCCACCGCCTGGTGGGAAACCAAATCCACACTGATTTGATGCCTGAAGATCGCTAGGCGAAAAGGCACCCATTTCACTTCCTAGTCGTTGTGCTAGTGCGTTCATACCATGCCTTCCTTTCCAGAAGCAGACACCATCGATTACTACTCTTACAGCCTCAGCTGGAATTTCCGTGAAATCTGAAACAGTTTGCTCTACCCTGGTGGCTTTAAGAAACATACTCTTTAGCTCTCCACACCTAATGCCTTGTTTACCATATTCTTCGTGTGCAAGCTTGACTCTTTCCGCTATCGCAAGATCAGAAGGATCGAATGGCAAAGCTTGTCTTTCTTCCAAATTTACCTTTGTATACTTATCAACAACAGCATACAGAGTCCTAATATCATCCAAGCCTTTTGGACTACCAGCAAATACAGCTTCAGCTTCTCTAACTTTTTCAAGTGCTGCTTCTGTTGCTGCTTTCAGAGCCTCTGGGTCGACACCAGCTTCGACTTCTCTAGATAAACTCATACAAACAATATAATATCAACTAATCTTAGTAAGTCAAGTAACATCATCCTTTCTGTTCCCCCCATGGGGGGAACGTCTTTTAGGGCTCAAGCAAGCCTAAAAGTCGCAGAGTCCAAAAGTTTTTTTTGAAATGGTATTGACGGTGTTTTTGCATCTGCCACTATTAACTGCCGAACCCACCACCCAAGCATCTTCCCACCCCTGGCTTGCCGGCCGTAGCCGCAATTGGTTGTAGCGCCATCCTACGC
>CAZYBL010000087.1:0-5534 GCA_964645805.1 uncultured Candidatus Peribacteria bacterium
GATACCAACTTCAAGTTTTAGAAGATGAAAGGTCAAAGCATATTGATTCGTGGTCAGACAGGCAGGAACAAGAGTGGTTAGATGCAAGAGAAAATCTATTGGAACTTTTGGAAGATCGTAGAGTTTCGGAAGAATATATAAGGACAGCTCTAGCCGAACTCCATGAGTCGCGCATCAGGGCACTTGCTGCATCGGGAGACGAATCAATTTCGCTTAGACTAACTTGGCCTGTAGTTCCCAAAGAGGGGATTTCCGCTTTCTTCCACGATGCAAATTACGAAAAACAATTTGGAATAAGACATGAAGCAATTGATATACCGGTTGTGCAGGGATCAGAGATTTTTGCGGCGGCAGATGGTGTAGTTGAAGTTATGTTCGAGGGTGAAAGTGGTTACAACTATCTGATTCTTTCTCACCCTGGTGGTGCAACAGTTTACGGACATGTAAGTGAATTCTTGGTTAAGAAAGGACAGTATGTTCACAGAGGAGATACGATCGTGCTTTGCGGAGGTCGGCCAGGATCAAAGGGGGCTGGTCCACTTTCAACAGGACAACATTTGCACTTTGAAGTTATAAGAGGAGGGAGGCAGGTTAATCCGTTGGATTATCTACCAGTATCTGAGTTGAGATAAGTGAGGTGATGGACAAACGGAGAAATTTTCAATTTTCAATTTGTGAATGCTTAGAGAATTTATAATTGAAATATTGAAAATTAAATGAAAATTGAAAATTCTAAATTGAAAATTATTCTTGGTTCGCTTGTTTTAACGCATATTCATCGGTCATTCCAGAAACATAATCCTTAATAGCTTCTTCTAATGAGGAATCAGTTCTTGTCTGAATCGATAAGACTTTATTTGTTGGTTTGGCTTTTAGCCCTTCACAAAGCGACAAAACGTGTGCTTTACCCTCTTCACTTTTAGCTCTGACAGCAGGGCAAAAGTACATGCGGGCGGAGAGGAACTCCCTGAGTTCATTTAAGTCCTTTCGCATAGCAGGCGCTAGGTGCACAAGTGGAGTAACAGCTTTTGATACATCATCAATTGTATTAATACGTTGGGACGCGAGGTCTCCTTGAGTAGCTTTATATAAGTCCATTACCAAAACGTGAATGATTGAACCGCGCAGAGAAGTCCCCCGCTCAATTATTCTGTCATGTGCCTTCTTTGCAAGTGGGACTGCAAGTATGTCCTCGAGTGCGAAAAGTCCGGCTCTTATTCCATCCTCACAATCGTGCCCAGTGTATGCAATCTCATCGGCTAAGTTCACAACTTGAGCTTCAAGAGTCGGAGCTTTATTGATTATAGTCTGAGGTTCGTCATGCGGAGTTGTATGCTTAAGTAAGCCTTCCAGAATCTCCTGATTCAAGTTTAGCCCTTTAAATAGCGAAGAATGGGTCTCCAGCAAAGTCACGATCCTGTGGGACTGCTCATTATGTTCAAACTTGCCTCCAGCTCTTTTCATCCATTCATCAAGAGCTTCTTCACCAGCATGTCCAAATGGAGGATGGCCGATGTCGTGTGCAAGGGCTATGCATTCGGTCAAATCTTCATTAAGTCCCAGAGTTCGCGCGATATCACGACTGATTTGGACGACTTCGAATGTATGAGTCAATCTGGTTCTTACATGATCTCCATGGCCTGCAACAAATACCTGAGTTTTGCCTTTAAGTCGTCGGAAAGCTCGAGTATGAATTATCCTGTCACGATCACGTTGGAAGGGGAATCGTGTTTCATCCTCTGGCTCAGAAATCACGCGGCCGAGGATTCCCTGATGAGGGATTGCGTAGGGGGCTAGGAGAGAATTTGAAGCCTGGAGACGTTGTTGGAGAGTGGACGAATTGATAATTGACAATTGATAATTGATAATTAAATGAGATGTCTAATAATAGCACTTTTCACTTTTAACTATTCACTTTTCACTAATTATTTTGTAGGCCCAATATGGTTGGAATGTTGTGCTATAATCTCACTGTCTCAACGATACGTTAGAGCAGTATACGTTTATCCTCATCGCGCATTACGGGAGGTCAACTCTCTGAGGGCCGTGGTCCTCTGATGCGACCACCCACCTGGAAGTACCAGGAGTAAAGCGTCCCTGCTCAACGGTCGTTTGGACGTGGCTTCACCCCTCTCCCTAACCCTCCCCCGACCTCGCTCCGCCGTAGCGGCTACGCGAAGGCGAGAGAGGGAGGGAAACTCTGTTATGCCAGCATTTAAATTTGAGGTAGCAATAACAGAGTCCCCTCTCCCGTGGGGAGAGGGACAGGGAGAGGGGTAAGACTATTTCAGGTAACATGCCAACACATTTGTATGCCCAGCTTTCACCTCCCCCCGATCGCCTCCGCGATATGTCCAATACTTTTCTGGATTACAACAAGTACACTCAAAATTTCTTTCTATATGATCTTTAGAAATACCAAGATTAATTAACTGCTTATCAGCCACCCCCATCAAATCAACACAATTATTTTCATCAATAAATTTAGAATCAATTCCAGGGAGTTCATTCTTAGGATCCGAAAACCCTGCACATTTTTGACACAATGATGGTCCAATTCCGACATAAGTATTTTTAGAGTTGAAAAGTTTGAAGAATTCCGGGATTGCTCCCGCGATTAGCCCACGCCATCCTACATGCAATACTCCAAGGGTATTTGTGTCAGGGGAATAAATAATCAGAGGCTGGCAATCAGCGGTTCTAATGGTCAGCACAAGATTAGATTTGTTTGTAATCATTCCATCTGCTTGCTGGGTTCTAGAAGTAGGGGAATTAACATTGATTGTTTTGTTTCCATGTACTTGCCAGAGGCTGCAGATATCAGGAACTTTTAGAATATCTGCTATTTGTAAATCATTTGTGATGTTGTCTTCTTTAATAATAAGAGAAATATGAAGATTATTTTTGAATTGATTGAAAATTTGAAATGGAGAGTCAATCATGAATGGCTAAATGGTTAAATGGCTGAATGGTTCGCAAGCGAATATAGAGCTTAGTGTCTCTTTAGTAACCATTCAACCATTTAGCCATTCAACCATTTAATATTTTAGGAATCATATTTACCACATCAACAGCTCTAAATGTACCCCCAAGTTCTTCGGCACATTTTTTTATCAACTTAGAAGAATTAACTGCTGCTTCGAATGGCTCGACTTTCTGCGCGATCATTCCCGCAATCAGTCCCGCAAGCACATCCCCTGTTCCACCGACTGTAAGTCCTGCGTTTCCTCCTTTAACAGATTCAGATTTACCGTCAGGACTAACTATCTGATCTTCAGGTCCTTTAAGTACAATCACAGCGCCACAGTCTTTAGCAGCTTTTTCGAGGTCACTTTCTTTAACCTTCATCCTCTCAATTTCCCCAAGGTGCGGAGTAAGGACTGCAGTTTTACCTTTAACTGCTTTTAGGGTCTCGGATTGTAATGCTGTTGCATCAAGAACAAGAGAACAACTTGCGCCTTTGATGATCTGAAGCAGAGCTTTCTTGCTATCTTCATTACCATGATCAATTCCTGGGCCAAGCACGCATGAGTCCATAGTCGCGAGCAGCTCCAGGATTATCTCGACATCATGTTCCTGAAGATCATCCATTACAAAAGGATAGACCTGGAAGTTTAATGAAGTATCTTTCGCCACATTTTCATGCCAGTCCGGAATGCTTAAATAAATCAAATCAACACCACTCGCTTCAGCTGCTAAAGCACTCAAAAGTGGAGCACCATGCATATGCCGCGAGCCGCCGATAACAGCTACTTTTCCGTTTTCGCCCTTATGAGAGCTTGGATCACGTTTCATGGAGGAATAATAATGGAAAATTGATAATTGATAATTGATAATTGATAATTAGCAAGGTGGAATTATCGGCTAAGATTAGAGGTTTTGATATATCGACGTGTGGTGAGCTGGTCGAACCATATATCAATTAATCCATTAATCAATTAATTGATTAATTGAATATTCAGTAATTTCTCAAAATAGTGTTTGTAAGTCATTGACGCCCATCATGATTAGTTTATAGTCATTAGCCGACCTTTACCATCACCAACCATCCTTAGACGGGAGCGAAACTATGTTAGCTTGGATTTTCGTGTGTAGCGCTGTTGGCATTTTTGCAATGCTTTTCAACGTTTTGAAGTTTGGAAGTAGGATGCAAGAACGAATGCAAGAACTCCAAAGGCAGGCAGAAGCCAATTTAGGAAAAGGTCTGCCTGTCGATGAGCAGATGGAACAGTTTTGGGAGGCATTGCGTACTGATCCGGAATTTAACAAGAGTCGGCGCTGGTTCAGGCTTAGCCTCGCCGGGCTGGCCATTTGTATGCTTACTGGCATTGCCTCTGTAGTGCCACTCGCACTCGGAACGCATCTGAACTCTGTACCAACTCAATTCTGAAAATGGAGGAAAGAGAAATGACGACACTACTTTGGATTTTTTTTGTGTGCTTCATCATTGGTTTTTCGTTGTTCTTCAACATGATGAGGCTTGTTGGCAAAATTTCACAGTTCCGACAGAATGCAATCGCGCAAATTGATGCCGAGAAACCAGATCCCAAGGATATGGTCAGACGGTTCTGGGAAATCTATGACACAGACCCAGAGCAGCGCAGGAACGCTTACTGGACTGGTATCAATCTGATCGGCACTCTCGTCTGTGTTATTGTCGGTACGGTGTCAATTACATTTGCTGCACTAGCGCAGTCGCCGTTGTTTACACAGTGATGACTCGGGTCGAACAAAGGGCAGAGAGAGTGGCTTTGTGCCGCCTCTCTGTCCGAAACACGGATTACACGGATTTTTTAGATTACGCTGATTACCTGCCTGCCGGCAGGCAGGCGCTGATAAATTTATCTGCGTTATTAGTGTATAAAAAATCTTGACTAGGCTGGATAAATAGCTAGATTTAGCTCCTATGCCAAGACGAGTAAGAGAAGTTTCGGAAATAATGGAAGTACCCAGAGCATTTAGCGTTAAGGCGATCTCCGATGGGAAGATGATAATCGAATGGTTTGATACAGGCGCATTGTTTGAATTATCAGGAGTTGAATTGGATGTCTTTGGAGATTTAGAGCCCAAGGTCGGTGATTTCTATGATGTAACAAGTCATGAAGATTCAAATGGAGAAGTGTGTGCACTTAGTAGTATATCGAGTAGAGAGCCACCTTCTTCCGACAAAGTTGCAAGAAGATTTCTGAAAGTTATGCATGACCAACCGGAGGGACCTATTGATCAGGCGCGGTTGAGAGAACAATTAGATCAATTGTTGGCAGAAAGCTAGTTATGTATAACTTCATGGAAGTGATTAAGTGCAATAATCCTGGCTATCCTTTAATCATGAAAATCAAGGTTCAGACAGAAGTGAATCAGCGCATAAAGAGAGGAAGCGCCGGCACACAACAGCTTCCCCTTTTTGTTTTGCCCGCAGGTTTCAACCCGGTTGGGATCAAGATCCCGGTCGGGTGCGCAGAATTCTGCGGGCGGGTTGGGGGGCTCTCTCCATCGGGAGGTATTCCACCCTGCGGTTTGGAAGGACTTGTAGA
>CAZYBL010000088.1:0-5533 GCA_964645805.1 uncultured Candidatus Peribacteria bacterium
TTTCTATCCCCGATCGGCTGCGCGAGCTCATGATCGGACAAATTTATGCTATTTACCCCGATGCTGTAATCGAGGAGGTCGAAGGCGACTATGCAACTCCTCAAGCACTTTCCGGAGGCACAATGCTTTCGGCACAGCTTGGCATGCGACGCACAGATATCTATCCATGGAAAAGATTTGATGAATTCGAGGGAGATAGTCTTGCAGGACTATTTACTGTCATGAGCAAATCCGAAGAAGGCCAACAACTCTGGGTCCAGGTTGTTATGAAACCGATTGAAGACAATTTTAGTTTCAACTTCCGTCGTACAATCAAATACTTCACTAATAGATTCAAGAGATTAGTGAGGTTTAGAGATTTTGTAAAAGCAAGGGGACAAAAAGGATTCAGAAAAAGAGAGAAAGAAGCGTTGGCACAAAAGTCTGAGGAACGACATTACTCGGTTGCTGTTCGTGTTGCTGCTATTGCACAAAGCATAGACCGTGCGCAAGGACAGCTAAATGCTCTTACTCAAGCTTACTCACAATTTAATACTCTGGATTACAATGGATTTAAGATTGCTAAAAAATCCAAAGGTGAATCAGCACTCAAAAAGTGGAAAACCAGATCTATGGACGATAGTTCATGGATGGGAATCTCGGAAGCTGCAGCAATGTATCATTATCCAGATCCGGATATTGTTCCACACATTGTTCACGTAATGGCCAGGAGATCGGAACCACCTTTGGACCTTCCAAAGGCCGGAAACCCAGACGTTCTTCCATTTGGTTTCTCAAACTATCACAACCAGCAAATTCCTTTTGGATTACTCAGGCAAGACCGATCTCGCCATTTATATGTTGTTGGAAAGTCTGGAACTGGTAAATCCAAATTGCTCGAGCTTCTTATAGCGACTGACATTAAAGAAGGAAAAGGAGTTTGCGTGATGGATCCTCATGGAGATTTGGTTGATGCAGTTATTAAGCATATTCCAAAAGAACGTATTAATGACGTGGTTTACTTCAACCCAATGGATACAGAGTTTCCGATTGCATTTAATCCTATGCAGGCCGTAACTCCAGAGCTTAAGTTGAGAGTCACAATCGGATTTATTGAAATCTTCAAGAAACTATTCGGTGCAAACTGGACTCCGCGACTCGAGCACGTACTCAGGCAAACAACGCTGGCGCTTCTTGATTCTAAGGGAACCACTGTGTTCTCTATTCTTAAAATGCTTTCTGATAAGAATTATCGCCAGAAGATTGTTGCTAAGATTGAGGATGCAGTTGTTAAAAACTTCTGGGTAAATGAGTTCGCTGCATGGTCAGAAAAGTTTGATAACGAAGCAATCACTCCTCTCTTGAATAAAGTAGGACAGCTGGTTTCTACTAATTTGATCAGAAACATTATCGGACAACCCTATAACACCTTTGATATCCGTCAGGTAATGGATAATCAAAAAATAATGCTTGTTAAGCTTAATAAAGGACTGCTTGGCGAAGAAAACGCGCAAATACTTGGCGCAATGATGGTTACAAAGATCGAGCAAGCAGCACTCGAGCGGGCTGATATACCTGAGGAAGAACGAAAGACTTTCTATTTGTACTGCGACGAGTTCCAATACTTCGCAACACATACTTTTGCAGAGATTCTTTCCGAAGCTCGCAAATATCGTCTTTCTCTTACGTGTGCTCACCAGTATATGGGTCAGCTGATTGATGAAGTTCGCACAACGGTATTCGGAAATATTGGAACCATCATAAGCTTCCGTGTTGGAGCGGAAGACGGGGGAATTTTGGAACAGGAATTTACTCCAATTTTCAAAGTCAGAGATATCATCAATCTCGCAGTTCAGGAATTCTACATAAAGATGAGCGTGAAAGGAGAAACCCGCGATGCCTTCTCTGGTGTAACAATGCATTGCACTACTCCAAAAGATGAGGATAGCAATAAAAAAGAGATTATTGAATTTTCACGCAAGACATTTGCGAAACCAAAGGATGAAGTTGAAGATTTGCTAAGAAAATGGGATGAAAGTGGTGGGGATATTAGTGAGGAGGCGTGGTATAGCGGGGCGCTTGATGAGGAGTTCGCGCCACCGATAGTTTAGGGGCTAGGTACTAGGTATTAGCTGCAGGGCAATAGCAGTGCGCCTTTTTCAATGAAATAAGTAAAAACAGCCCTGCAGCTAGCCCCTAATCCCTAGAACCTGTAGTCTAATAGCCTCCGTGCAGAAAGTATGCACAGTCACCGGCCAACCATTCGAAGTATCACCACGCGAACTAGCGCTACGTGAAAAACTGGAAATTGGAGGAGAGCCAGATTTGCATCCGGTATTCAGATTTATGAAACTTGGAGCATTTTGGCAACATTGGAACCTACACAAAAGAACTTGCGATAAAACTGGAAAAGAAATTATCGCAGTCTACCCGCAGAATTGCGTTTATCCGATTTGGCACAAAGACGAATGGATAAAACATGCAGATCCTCCGGGCTCTGATTTCGATTCATCTCAAGAAGTATTCCCTCAGCTTTGGGAATTCTTTCAAAAATCCCCAATAGCACACAACATAGGTACTAACTGCGACAACTGTGAATACTGTGATGACTGGTGGTTTTCCAGAAACTGTTACTTATGCCACTCAGGATACAACGATGAAGACCTAAGGTATTGTTACCGCGTAATCGACCTTAAAAATTGCGAATACTGCGTATTCTCATTCAAAAGCGAGCTTAGTTGTGATCTTATAAATTCACACAACTGCTTTCAATGCAGATTCATGTTCAATTGTTGGCACTGCAGAGACAGTAACTTCTGTTACGACTGCCGCAACTGTACTAATTGTTTCCTTTGTTCAAATTTAAGAAAAAAAGAATACTGCATAAGGAACAAACAATATTCAAAAGAAGAATATGAACAGATGATGAGCGAGTTTGATCTAAGTTTGCAAAACAACTACTCCAGAGCCAAAGAAGAGTTCGATAAATTGTTGCATGCGGAATCCTGGCATAGAGCTTTGGAGATAGAAGAATGCGAAAATGCAACTGGAAACTACCTGAAAAACTGCAAGAACTGTGAAAACTGTTACTTCATACATGATATGGATAATTGCGTGAATATTTGGAGAGGAGCTGAATATGTAAAAGACTCTTTGGATAGTGTTTCACCTGCATTTAAATGCGAGCTTTTGTATAACAGTTCGTTGCCTCAAAACCAGTGTTACAAACAAACCTGTTGCGCAGATGTTACAGAATCACAATGGATGGAGTACTGCACACACTGCACACAATGCAGATATTGTTTCGGTTGCTGCGGGTTGGTAGGAAAAGAGTATTACATATTTAATAAGCCTTACTCGAAAGAAGATTATAAAACAATGCGCGATAAGATCGTTGGACATATGAGAAAAACCGGAGAATGGAGCCAGTTTTTCCCCGGACACTTTGCAGCAAATAATTATGACGAGAGCTTGGCGGGTTTTTACTGGCCACTAACTGATGAGCAAGCAAATAAATATGGATTCAGGACATCGCAAAAGAGTTCACAGAAATCCGAAGGTTTAGCCAGTGCTTCAGAAATTCCTAATGATACAAAAAACTTTAGTGAGGCTGATCTTTCCAAAGTATATTGGGACGAAACTTTAAATCGTCCCTTCCAGATACAAAAAGCAGATTTATCACTCGCAGATTCCCTAAAAGCTCCGCCTCCCAATACGTATTATATGACCAGAATCAAAAATAACTTTAGATACATATCGTTCAATGGTGAAACAAGGGCAACTACTTGCAACAAATGCTCGAATACAACCCCGACATGTTGGCCCGTAGAATATGATGGGAGGATTTTGTGTGAGGAATGTTATCTTAAGGAAGTATATTAAGCTCACTCTTGTCTGAACCACAGATTACGCAGATTACACGGATTACACTGATTATTGCCACGAATTTTGTTGTAAGATATCCGTGTAATCCGCGCTATCCGTGCTATCCGCGGTTCAGACAGTATGCAACAAACATGCACCAACTGCGGCACCCAATTCGAAATAACAGACTCAGATCTGGCGTTTTACGATAAAGTTTCGCCTGTTATTAATGATAAGAAGTATTCGATCCCACCCCCAACCCACTGTCCAGATTGCAGACAGCAGAGGAGGCTTGCTATTAGAAATGAGAATCATCTATACAGCCGTAAATGCGATTTGTGCAATAGGTCGATCATTGCAACTTTTGATTCAGAAAGCCCTTACAAAATCTATTGCCCTGATTGCTGGTGGTCTGACAAATGGGAGCCAAAAGACTATGGAATAGATTATGACTTCAAAAGGACATTTTTCGATCAATTTGAAGATCTGCTGAACAAAGTACCTAAATCGGGTGTGTTGCAATTAGATAATGAAAATAGTGAATACAATAGCTTGTTGGCATTTAGTAAAAACACTTACATGAGTCCCGGTAGCTATCTAATGGAAAATTGCATCTACATTCGCAAAGGCCAGGAATGCAACGACTGTCTTGATGGAAATATCCTTAATAAATGTGAATTAGTTTCAAACAGCACAAACTGCGATGGATGCTATTCCGCACACTTTTTAGTCAACTGCCGCAATTGTTCCGACTGCAAATATTTACAGGATTGTTCTAGCCTGAAAAATTGTTTTATGTGCTGCGGTCTTAACAAGAAAGAATACTGCATCAAAAACAAACAACACTCCAAAGAAGTTTACGAAAAGGAACTCAAGGAATATGAATCGAAGTCGCCTGAAGCACTATGGGATGAATTTATGGAATTCAGTCTTACAATCCCAAGAAAATCCCAAATACAACTAAACTGTGAAGGCTCCTCCGGAGACTATCTTTATAACTGTAAAAATGCAGTAAGTTGTTACGACTGTTTCGACATTGAAGATTCCAAATACATGTTTGAATGTACAGGAGATAAAGATTGTATGGATTTATCCATGCACGATAAGAATATAGAGCTATGTATGGAAATGAGTTCAGGAGGTGAATCGAATTTTCTTACAAAGTTTTGCTATTGCACAATCGCTTCACCCAGATCTATGTATATGCATTCATGTTTCTATGTGGAGGATAGTTTCGGATGTGATGGAATACACTCAAAAGGCAAATATTGCATCCTCAACAAACAATACACCAAAGAAGAATATGAAGAATTAGTCCCGAAGATAATTGAACACATGAAATCAACCGAAGAATGGGGAGAGTTTTTCCCAATGAGTATAAGTCCTTTTGCATACAACGAAACAGTTGCCCAGGAATACTTCCCAATGACAAAGGCAGAAGTGATTTCTAAGGGGTGGAAATGGAGAGATGAAGAGGATGAGATTCCGGAGGTGGAGAAGATTATTCCGGCGGAGAAGTTGCCGGATAAGATTGAGGATATTCCGGATGATGTCCTTAATTGGGCAATTAAATGTGAAGCCACTAATCGGCCATTCAGAATTGTTAAACAGGAATTAGAGTTTTACAGGAAGATGAATCTCCCCATCCCCCACTTGCACCCCGATGAAAGGCATAAGAGGAGGATGGAGC
>CAZYBL010000089.1:0-5523 GCA_964645805.1 uncultured Candidatus Peribacteria bacterium
GTGGTATTGGATTTTGTGCTGAGCACAGTGCTGTTGCAGCTATGGTCACAAGTGGAGAGGAGGAGATTGATAAAATTGTCGCAGTCGCAGGAGACGGGACTGTTATTCCTCCATGTGGAAGATGCAGGGAAATCATGTACCAGTTGAGTGATAGGAATTTGAATGCTGATGTTATTTATGAAGGGGATAAGGTGATGAAGCTAAAAGAACTTCTCCCGCATCCATGGGATACGAAGTGGAAGGTGGGGTGAGATTAAGTAGTCAAAGGTCTAATGTCGAAGGCTTGGTCAAAGGTCGAAAGTCTAATGTCTTATCAAATATCCTAAAATCCCTAGCATAAGCCGAATAGCCACATTTGACAATCTTCTATTTTTCAATATAATATCCTTATTATGACATCACCTACAGAACACTCCGATGGCCTCCCTCGCAATATAAAAGTTGTAGGCTCCACACCAGAAGCAGAAGCTGAAAGAGATAGGTTGCATATAGCTTTAATAGATGCAATTGCTGAATACGATGCTTATCGAGGTGATAGAATGAGCACAGAGTATTATGATCTAGAAAGAAGAACAGTTGAAGCAATCGTTGATTATATGGTTGCAGATAAGAAGGCTAGCCCTTCTGGTTCAAGAAACTGGACAGCTTTCCTCACACACGAATGCAATTCACAAGGTCCACAAAGGCTATTAAACATAGTGGATGATGAAATGCTGGAAAGACTCGCGTGTCACAAACCTGCCATCATCAATGTTCAGGAAGAAAAGCCAACTAAGGCAAAGCCGCCTGCAGCCCGAAGAAGTAGAAGCAGACAAAAACTGGGGCAGGTAATGCGTCATCGTTTTTCGGATCCGGAGGGGGAGGAGGGTAATCAATAATGTTAATTGTTGATGTAAGACAAGTCGAAAGTCGAAGGTCAAAAGATGGGTCAAAAGTCAAATGTCGAAGGACTTTTGACTTTCGACCTTCGACCAAACTTTAGACCTTAGACCTTCGACCCCAGCACTCACTGTATATATAACAATGGGTTTTTCTTAATCCCCTTCAACCTAACCTCAAAGTGCAGGTGAATACCGGTTGAACCATACACAAGTCCTGTGCGTCCCATCCAGGCAATCATCTGACCACGTTTAATCACATCTCCCTTCTCGACATAGAGCTCTTTGTTATGAGCATACAAAGTAATCAAATCATTGCCATGATCGACCTCGATTACATTTCCAAATCCCCCATTCCATCCATAACCTGCTCTGATTACCGTGCCAGCTTCCGCTGCGTAAATCGGCCCTCCTCCTTTCTCCTGCATATCAAGAGCATAGTGGCCTGCACGATAGTACTGAGTTATGAAACATTGATCTGAACATGGTTTTTGCAAAACTCCTGAAGTCGGAGTTGGTGTGTACTTCTTTGGAGTTTCATCTTTAGTGGGCGTCGAAGGTTTGATTGGTAGTTCTTCTGTAGGTTCTACAACTTCGCCCGGTTTGACCGGAAGTTGAGGATGATCAGGTTCACCTGTCCCGAGCCCTGTCGAGGGAGCCACAGGTTCTTCTGGTGGAGGCTCCGCAGTTGCAACCAACACCGGCTTTCCAACAATCGGCTTGGCCCCGGGAATTATTAATTCCTGACCCGCAAGAAGGAATCCTCCTTTAAGATCATTTTGTTCGACGATTTCTTCTTTAGGAATTCCATAGAGTTCAGCTATTCCAATCAAAGTCTGACCACGGCTGACGTTATGCAGAACCCCGTCAACAGGAAGTATCAGAAGTTCTTCCCCTGTGTGAATAACATCGGTGCCACTCATCTTATTTGCCCACCTGATCGTATTCGGTTCAATACCATATCTGTTAGCAAGTCCTTCTATACTATCTCCCTCTTTGACCGTGTGAACTATTCCCTCAGCATAAGCACGTCTGGATCCTTGTTGCGAAATCGATGCTGATTTCATCAAGAAACCTTCTTCAACTAACAAAAACTGTGAAGTGGCGACTGTTACATCCTGTGGAGCCAACGCAGCTTTTGGTACATAAGGAGGAAGGAGGGATCCTATAATTAGCACCAAAACGCATATTATGCGCACACGAATAGATAGCCAGCGGGAAGTGGAATAGATAGTCATCAGATCTACGGTATATCATACATCAAACTCATATTTACCGCGGATTCCTCAAAATAAATATCCTCTAACTCAACAAACTTCATTATAGTCCTCATATCCTCATATCTCTGCGAAGAATATTGAAGAACTACCAGGTAAGACTTTTGCCCATATTCAACCAAAGAAAGCAGACATTGTTTTGCTCCATTTGTTGTGCCGGTTTTACCTGCTTTGATTGATGCCTTATCTTCATCGTATCTCTTGTGCAACAAAGTATGAGTATGAATAAGATCAACAGCAATTCCGGTACTTCCATAAATTGTCATACCGCGTTTTGATAGTCGTTTGAGTATCTCTTCATAATTCATTACATAAGACGCAAGCCATGCGATGTCTTGAGGAGTCGACCATTGTTCAAAACTATCCAAACCAGTTGGATTGTTAAAACGAGTGTCTTTTAAGCCCAGTACTTTGGCTCGATCATTCATCTCGTAAACAAAATCCTCCTGACTTCCGCTATGAAATACAGCAAGTGTGTACGCAGCATCATTCGCAGAAGCAATCAATAAGGCTGATAATAAATCAGAAACTTTAAAACTTTCTCCGGCAGGAAGATACGCATTATTACCCTGGATTCTTGATGCTTTCTTTGGAACCTTTACCCATTCATCAAGTTCATGATTTTCTATGATGATTAACGCTGTCATAAGTTTTGTAAGACTTGCCATCGGACGCCGGACGTCGATCTGCTTTCCATAAACTTTCTGTCCACTTTTCGCATCCATAACCAAAACTCCAGATGCTGATAAACGTTTGGTGATCTCCAGCGGTTTATTGGGGGGTGCAATAGATAAATTGTGAATCGCCGAGGACTCCTCCATTGTGGACGGAGAAACCTGCATAATGCCGAAGAGAAGCGCTGCAAGAACGGGGCGATACATCTGGGACAGCATAGGGACGAGAGATTAACATAGAAACAGATTATTTTAAGTTGATAAAGAGCAGGAATAATGGAAGTCAAGGATTTTGTTATATTGCTATATTGTGATGATTACATTGTTACACTGCTACATTGTTCGCAAGCGAACAACAACTTCTGTGCTTCTTTAGTAACAATATAGCAATGTAGCAATTTATCTTATTTATACACCACCCTATCCGAAATCCTCAAATCAATATACTCCTCCACCTCATCCAAATTGACTCCCTTAAGAAAAGTCCTATAACGCAATAACTGATCTTCGACCGGTGATGATTTGTCGAACCAAAGCTCAATCCCCCTCCCTAATAATAGATGATACTCCTGGGCACGAAGGAAGACTTTACGTCCTTCGATAGTATGTCCAAATTGTTCGCTTAATGATTTTTCTGATTCTTCCATTCTGCTTAGTAGCTCAGGCGTAACCAGCACATCTCCTTCCACTGGCCGAACTCCCCAATCTACAACAGTAATCAGGGGCAAAGATTCTGTACCTTCGGAAAGAGGAGCAATTGCATACATTCCCTCTTCGGTCAGGAAATCAAGTATCGCACCTGTGCCTACTTCGACATCCTCAGATCCCGGATCCAAGATTTTAAGCCTGGCAACAATCGGATCCAGTTCGATTTCAACTCTGAGCATCGATGGATATTCTTTGTATAAACGAACATCGTTAAGATCCCTGATCGCATCTTCCAAAACTTCCTCTACCTCGCGTAGTGACAAGAAGAATAGATGACGATTGAAAAATGGTGTGAGTACTTTTTGCGTTTCTTCTTTGTCTAATCTTGATTCATATCTGATAACTTTTACTTCCCTAACTTCGACAATTGGAGAGAATACAAGCATCCCAAACGCCGCAAGTAACAGCAACAAAAGCAATAAAAGCAAAATCCAAGTGATTGATTTCCACCATGTCTGAACCTTACGCTGACTTCTTCGCCCTATGCGATGCAATAAATCTTTCCACTTTCTTTTTTTCGAGACACGCTTGTGCTTCCTAAGAAGCTTCTTTGTGGCAGGAGTGACGGGACGATTGAACTTGCGCGGTAGGCGGCGGGGAGGACGGAGCACAAGGGATAGTTTAGCTTAATTCCGACCTCATCCCCCAACCCCCTTCTCCTGTGCGTCCTTCGACAAGCTCAGGACAGGTAGGAGAAGGGGGGTTTTTAATGATAATTCCCTATAAGCCCCCTCTCCTGGTAGGCAGGCGGGAGGGTATGAGGAGAGGGGGTTGGGGGTGAGGTCGGTTTGCTATACTCAACTCATGAAAATCGTCATTACTGCTGATTGGTTGCCCCTCTTCGCTGGCGCAGAGCACGTAATAGCCGAATTTCACAAACTTTGGCCGCACGCACCGGTTTTTACAACAATCGCGAATCACGGGCATTTAGGGCCGCTTAATGATGCGGATATTAGAACCAGCGGACTTCAGAAGATTTACAAGCTGATCGGCAAGCGTCACAGATGCTTGCTGCCACTGATGCCAAAAGCCCTGGAGAGATTTGATTTGAGCGAATACGACGTGATCTTGAGCTCTTCTCACGCAATCGGAAAGGGGATTATTCCGCCAAGTTCTGCACGACACATTTGTTATTGCCACACTCCAATGAGGTATGCATGGGAAATGGAACGCGAGTATTTGGAGGATTCAAATATTCCTAAGTTCATGTGGAAACGGATACGCAGGAAATTAAACGAACTTAGAAGATGGGATATGACTTCCGCAAAACGTGTTGATAAATTTATTGCTAACTCAACTGCAGTCGCAGACCGGATTAAGAAAATTTATAACCGGGATGCAGTTGTAATTCATCCACCAGTGGACGATAAGTTTTTTGTCAACAATCAACAATCAACTTTCAACAATCAACATGCAAGTTATTTGGCACTCGGAAGATTAGTTCCCTACAAACGCTTCGACCTCGTCATCGAATTCGCAAACAAATTCAATCTTCCCTTAAAGATAGCTGGCCGCGGCCCAGATGAATCCAGACTTAAATCACTTGCCGGTCCAACTGTTGAATTTTTAGGATATGTACCTGATGAAAAAATCCCTGAACTCTATGCAAGTTCTAAAGCTCTCCTCTATCCACAGGAAGAAGATGCAGGGATAGCACCGCTCGAAGCGCAAGCTTGTGGAATCCCGGTAATCGCTCTTGGGAAAGGCGGAGCTATAGATACAGTCAGTGAAAACGTGAGTGGAATATTTTTCGAGGAGCAAACTGTTGAATCTTTAAAATCCGCGATTGATCGTTTTGAAACTATGAGTTTTGATTCTGATGAAATTAAAAAGAATGCGGAGGAATTTAGGGCTGAGAAATTTAGAGAAAAAGTGAAAGAAGTAGTATCCACTTGACTTGATTTCTGTTTGAAGCCGAGTAAAGTTCTCCCGTCGCCGTAATAGGCGGTGGCAGCGTGATCCCCACCCTCAGGTGTAGGGACGAAA
>CAZYBL010000090.1:0-5445 GCA_964645805.1 uncultured Candidatus Peribacteria bacterium
ATTACATCAAATCCTGCTTTCTTCATTTCATCAATTTCTTCCAGAAGCGTTGGGAAATGAATAACCATTCCCGCGCCCAGTATTATTTCCTTCCCCTCATGAAAGCACCCTGATGGTAAAAGATGAAATATATGCTGATTGCCATCAATAACAATTGTATGCCCGGCATTCGCCCCACCACAGGCACGGGCAATAACGTCATAACCTTCTGCAATTATATCAACAACCTTCCCCTTCCCCTCATCTCCCCATTGAGCACCTATTACGGCGCATACTTTTCCGAAGGATTGGGTCAGGGCTGTCACAAGCAGACTTTAACAAAGAATTTGCCTGTTTTCAAACACACTCTTTAAATTTTTGATACATCCCACAAATTGCCCTTCCTTGCACTCACAAACAATCCCACAGCAGTTTTTATTATTCTCAGCTTGATCAAGCAGCTCTCTAAGAATATCTGAACCATCTTTGCCACCGAACAGTGCTAAATGGGGCTCGTAATCCTTAACATCATCCATTAGATCATCACCATCCGGTATGTACGGTGGATTACTTACGACCAAAAATGGTTCATCAAGATCCTCAGCCGGCTCCAAAAGATTGCCTAATCTAAAATCAATCCTATCCAAAACCCCATGTCGTCTCGCATTATCTTTAGCAACTTCTAATGCTTCAGGACAAATATCAGTTGCAATTATTTTCTTTTCAGGTAATTCCAAAGCCAACGTAATTGCGATACATCCGCTTCCTGTTCCAATATCAACAATATTATAATTGCACCGTGACTGCGTCACCAACATTTTTGAAAAACAAACAACTCCCTTATCTGTTTTACGAACTTCATTATTAGGATCCTTAACAAAGTCCATTGCAAGCTTAACTAACCCTTCTGTTGCAGGACGTGGTATTAGAACCGAGGAATTTACTTCAAAAGTTCTGCCATAAAATTCTTTTTCTCCTATGATATAAGCCAGCGGTTCGCCGGACTCCCTGCGAGTTACTGATTTGTTTACTCCTGATTCTTCCTTTTCACTAACAGTCAAATCCGGATGTGAAACAACCCATTCACGACTTTGGCCCAGAACACTGGCAATTATCAGTTCAAAATCCAATCGAGGCAAAGCCGCATTAAACAAATTTCTAATTTTCATAAAACTTCTTTATAACTATACTTGTCATTGTAAATAAGGCAATCAACTCTCCCGAGAAAATTGAGGCTGCTATAATGCACCTGTGAAAACAATAACAATCGACTGCAGGTTTTCTTCTACCAATTCCGGTATCGGAAGATATACGCGTGAGCTTGTAACTCAGCTTGTTAAATATAGTGAATGCAAATGGAAGCTTTTGGTTCATAGCTTAGATGAAGAATGGCTTAGTAAATTGAATGATAATTTTGAATTAATCAGAACTGATATCGATCACTACTCATGGGAAGAACAAAAGTTACTTCCTAAGATAATTAAAAATTCTAATTGCGATCTCCTTTTTTCACCTCACTTCAACATTCCATTCTTCTGCGGAGTTCCTTTCGTAATTACAATCCACGATCTTATTCTTCATCGTTATCCTAACCAGTCCCCTCTTCTTAAAAGAATGGCTTACAAGATTTTAATTTCACGAGCTGTAAAAAGAGCGACGCACATTATTGCCATCAGTAATTTTGTTTTAAATGATATTTCAAATACATTCGGAAGAAGGCGTGTAAAGAAAAAAACTTCTGTGATCTACGAAGGTGTTTCTGATTTGTTTACTAAAAGATCATTTGAGGAGAGTAAGCAGGTCCTTGAGAAATATAATCTAAAGCAACCCTTCTTTTTATATGTCGGTAATGCAAAGCAGCACAAGAATGTTCAAAAACTTATCGACGCTCATAATTCACTATCAGAAAATCCTCCTTATCTGGTTCTTGTTTGCTCAGGATCTGAATCTAAAAAACTTAGAATAAACAACAAAACTATTCTATTACCTGATGTTCCCGATGAAGATTTGCCGGCTCTCTATTCATCTGCACTATGCTTTATTACTGCCTCACTATATGAAGGATATTGTTTACCCGTGATTGAAGCTCAAGCTTGTGGATGTCCTGTGATTGCAAGTAATAAGGGTGCGATTCCGGAGGTGGCTGGAAAGGGGGCAGTTATTATCGAACCGACTGTCGATATGCTTTCAAAGGCAATGTCGAATCCCCCGATGCCGCCTGAGAGATTCTGTAAGCCTAGATGGGAAGATACGGCTGAGAAAACACTTGATGTTTTGATAAAAAGTACAATATAAGTACACTTGTTCCCCCCACAGGGGGAACGTCTAAGAGCCTCCCAAAGGGACCCCTTTGGGGCTAGTTTAAGCGGAAATGTTGAGGGTGCACAAAGTTTATACGGGAAATAGTGTTGACGGTGTTATTGCTCTGACACATTATTTAGTAGCACCCCACCCACCAACATGTTCCCACCCCGTGGGGGGGAGGGTGTATCTGTAGTGTGCAAAATAGCTAATTTAGAGCTATTATCCAGACATGGACCACATAAAAGACCTCCTCCCAAAACACCTAAAAAAACGTGGCCTCTTTGACCATGCAAAAGCTTCTCAGATAGCCTTGCATGCACAAGAATGGATAATTAGAGAGTTTAAGGATCTTCAGGATCAATTACTTGCAAAATCATACAAGGATCAAATTTTGCTCATTTCAGCCGCAAACTCAATAGCTTCCCAGGAGCTTAACCAAAGAATAACTGAGCTCAAATCACACTTGATAGACGATTTTGGGCACGAAATACGAGAAATTAGAATTATTAGATCTAAATAAATTAATTTCTTTTAGCTTGCAGAAGCTCAATGAGTTCCTTAGACTCCATCCGATTCAGTTAATTGTTAACTGTTAATTGTTATATGTTGGTTATCAGATTACAACGCACTGGCAAAAACAAAGAGGCAACTTACAGAATCGCAGTTGCACAGAAGTCCGATCCCGTAAAAAAGAAATCGATCGAGATCGTCGGGCATTTCCTACCAACCAGAGACCCGGTCGTACTTGAATTTAAGAAAGAAAGGATAGAGCACTGGATGAAACAGGGGGCAAAGCCCAGTGATACTTTGGCAAGGCTTCTCAAGAAAGAAGGAGTGGATGGGATGGATGCGTTTATCGAGAAATATACAAAGCAGAAAAAGAAGAAAGAACAAAAAGAAGAAGCTCCAGAAGCAACTGAAGCTTCGGCTGACAAGGAAGAAACGCCAAAAGAAGAAGCTAAAGATGAACCCCCCGAAGAACCGGCTGAAGAAGAAAAGAAAGAAGAAAACACTGATAGCGCAGATGAAAAATCTGCGGAATCAGTGTAATAAATAAATCCGTGTAATCAGTGTTCTACTCAAGTGCAGAAAAGATATCACTCACCAAATCAATCACTAACGTGAACGACAAATCAAATGGAATATCCAAAAGGACTGCCATGAATTTGACTATGAAAAATGCGATGAAGGAAACGAACAGTCCTATAATTGCGAATCTTATTGTATGAACAGCTTTTTTAATCTTCTCTTCGTTACCTGCAGAAAGAATGAACGTAATACCGCCTACGATTATATAAGCAAGACAGAGAATTGTTGCTGCTATAAGAGCAATTGCAACAAAAGTTGCGACAATTTCTATAACGGAAGCGTTCTCTAGAAGGTCTCTAATCATATTGCAAGGGGAAGAACTTAAGCAGCCTTGGATGCAGGCTCGAGTATTTTTAGATTAATACGATTATCACCGCCGCCAACGATTCTAAGTAGCGTTCTAAGTGCTTTTATTGTTTGTCCGCTTTTTCCGATTAGTTTACCCATATCCTTTTCTCCTACCTGTACTGTCAAAAGAATGCCCATATCATCTTTAACGGACTCAATAACTAGACTGTCTTTATCCTCAACAATGTTCTCTAGTATGAATTTGAGGAACTCGTAGCCAGGAAGTGCTTTCGTATCTGTCATATCTGATCTCAGATTAACAAATCAACTATCAACAATCAACTATCAACCTATAATTATCTAAGAATTTGTTGATTGTTGACGGTTGAAGGTTGATTGTCTATTAGTAAGCAGGAGGCTTAATAGCAACATAATTCCGACAAATAGCAAATCTATTGGTGCACCGCTTCTAGGTAGCCTGGTAACAATACCTATGGATGAGGTCCTTACACGTTCAGTCAGAGAAGTTCTTTCCAACCCCTCACCTTCAACCGATACAACGTTTGCGATCTCAACTCCATGTGGAGCATCTGGTCTTATTCTTACTGTGTAATCAACTCCCCATGTGTCACCAGGATTTAGTACAGGAACATTCCAGACAATTCGATTGCCAATCATTTCTCCATTTGATGATCCGACCACATCAGAATATCTGTCATCAATTCTATCCTCAACAACCACATTTCTTATTGGATGCTCGAAAGTATTCCTAAGAATTATTGAGTATTGGACTGTATCACCTGGACGCACTTCTGATCTATCAGAAACTTTTCTAAGCAATACGTTAGTTGGCATAACTGGTGGTCTATTTACTTTTGAAGAATTTACATCAACTGTAGTCTGATCAACTGCTTCTCTACCCTCCACACTAACACTGTTTCTAAGTATAGCCCCTATCGGTGCATCGCTTCTTACTCGCGCAGTAACATAAAGGGTTCTTTTTCCGTATGGAGCAATTGTTACACCTTTCCAGAAAACATCCTGACCATTCCAGTAACCCCCCTCAGATGCATCAACAAACTCGGTGTACATAGGAATCGCATCCTTAACATCAACTCCTCCCTGAATTAGTTTTGCGCGGTTATTTGTAAGTTCAATTGCATATGTTAATTCCTGACCAACGCTTGCAGCCTGGAATCCATCATTCACTTTTACACTGATTGAAGATGGTGGAATTTCTTCATAAAGAATTGTAGTCGTATCTGTTCCAAAAGCAGCTTCCGATGCAACGCGAAGCCGAATCATTCCAAATTCAACAGTCTCTCTATCTATTTCTGCACTAATTTCATAAACAGCTTCACCACCTGCAGGCAAAAACTGATCATGCCATTCAACTGATCGGTTAACTCTCTTGTACTCTCCTGTTGCTCCAATGAATTGAAGTACTGGAGGCAGCTGTGTTCTGAGTGTGTATTCACGATCTTCTCCGAATGTATTTCTGACCAAGATCTTGTATTCAAGAACTTCACCAGGCTCTGCATAGATTCTTCCGTCATCAACAAAGATCTCCATTGGAACTCGCATATTATTTCCATCTTCAACCTTAGTTGTATCGGTTGCACTCATGTCTCCTACGTAAACTTCTGCAATCAATAGCTCATCAGTCCTGGCATCATCAGAAACATTCACATGAACATATAGCTCTTTAACATAACCAGGATGAATAACTGTATTTCTCCAAACAACTGCCGATCCATCCATCTTTCCATTTTCGCTTGCTGCAGT
>CAZYBL010000091.1:0-5395 GCA_964645805.1 uncultured Candidatus Peribacteria bacterium
CACAATCTTCAAGCGCTTACTTATCAGAGATTGATTTAAATATCCACTGGCAGTGTTTCTGCTTTCGATCTTTGTTACTGCTTATGTATTTGCAATTGAAGAAGTGACTCTTCCAGGCATATTACTGGCAGCCTGTAGTTCAATTTCTTTCGCAGCTTACTCGGTAACAAGTGGCCAATATCAAAAAGGAATAGTGCAGGCCAGATACCCCGCCTTCTTATTCTGGCTTTCGGTATTTAGCATTCCATTCATACTACTGCTCCTACCATATGTAAATATCTCTGAATTACCCCTTAGCACAACTTTGTACAGTGCATTGTTCGTACTAATTTTCTCCATGATCCCGTATGGTCTTTACTTCGAATGTATGCGAAGCATAAAGAGTAAAACACTCGATAGCGCTTTGCCAATAACGCTTCTCGTAGTAATGATTGGGGAATCTATTGTTCATTTTTCATTCGAACCTTTTGTCGCTATGCCACTACTATTAGCTCTCTTGTGGCAATACGCAAGAAGAAAACAAGAAACGACTTAGGTTCAATTCTGTCTAACTGGCATAGCAGTATAATCCCATCCTAATGCCAAAATAACCTTCTCATTTATTACTCCGCCCTTGAAGTACCGTGTATCAACTATTGCTTCTTTGTTCGGTCCACATTCAGACTGCCATGAAATTATTCCTCCTACATCGCGACGTGTCTCCATTAATAAACTGGGTAGGTTAAGGGCAGGACATTCTTTTGGTTTTTTCATCCTCTGGGCACGAGGAAAACGTAATCCAAGAAATCTATATGTCGAGCCAATCATCCACTGGATTCTGTCTTCTGGATCTGGAATCCTCGGGTTAACTTCATCAGCAATAGCACCGGCTAAAGCATTTAATGCTGCCAAACCCAAACGATGCCTTCTATATCTTTCCGGGTAAACCGCCAGTTCGTCAGCAAGGCATGCTATCCATGGTTTTGCAATTATATCTCTGGCAATTTGTTCGGCCATTTTTAAATCCTGAATAGGCTGGAAAACATAACCCTCATGATCAGCATCTGGATTTGGTACTGGCATAAGAGGCTTTTTCACGCCTATACGCGGCAGTTGCGCCACAACTCCCGAAACAAATCCGCTGTCCCGGCCTTCAATATTTCCACTCGCCTGAGCAAATATCCAATCTTTGCTCATCACTCTTCTCTCCATTACTTTTTTCACATTCCTACGATCATCGACACTATCGCCATCTCCGTTATCAGCTTCAATTAACTCTTCTACATTAAAAAATATCCCTGACGTCACCAACATTTCATAGACCATACGCCATTTCTCCTTAAAACCAGCAATATCGTCTATTAGTGCATCAGCCACCTCCTGCGACTTATCTACTAACATATGACGACTTGCAAACCTGTCCGCTACATCATTTGGAGTCATCCCGCTTTCCGTAGTATTACCTCCCCAAACAATTTCAGTCTTTATATTTGTAGCCTCCTCACCTTTTCTATCATCTCTCGCCCTGGCTTCATCAAGAGCCTCACTGGTTACCACCCTTATTTCTTGTGCTTGTTGTTCCAGATCACCATTAACAAGAATGGTGGAACCAGTAAGCTCATCTGGCTCCCACAACTTTTCCCCATACGGATCATCAGCAAACAACTCTTCCATCACATCCGTAGGATCTGGTGAGTCATGTGCCGGTGATTCGTTTGTCGGGAGCATAAAGATAGGAGAATACTCTAACTAAAAAACTTCTCTAATCAAGAACTTTTGTAAAAATTTGTGCTCCCAGTTGATTATTCGACATCTTCTTCCAACATGGATACACCTCCAGTCTTCAGTGCGCTCATAATAAAACCGCGTATTGTACCTGCAAGCTCAGAATAACCCGGAAAATTAGCAGCTATAATTCCTGAATGAGTATGCTCGGTAAGTTTCCTGATGGCCAGTTTTAGCTCTTTAATATCTGTAATTCCAGACTCCTCAACTACTGCAAGTAATGCCTCGCTCCCCATTTCGTTTTCACACTCATCAAAAATATCATCAATTACATCATCTATCATCTCCAGAATACCCTTTCTTACCCCCTTCATTGGCTTTTTCATTTTACTTTTTCTTCCTTCATCATTCAAATTTGCTGCTACACGTCTTTTCGATGGTCTTGCTTTTTTTTGCGATAAGATCCTGGTTGGATCAAAAGTAAGGGACAGTGAATCACCATCAATGCTACCTGCTGCAGCAGCGCTTGCTGTTATGCCGATAAGGTTTCGGTTTAGAGACATAACTATCCATAGCAATTTTCTCTCGAAATATTCGCAAGGTCAAGGAATATGGTAAAAAAAATCGCTATACTACCCACAATGTTTGATCCTGTTGATCCAAAACAGAGCCTTCCTGACATGGAAGAAGGAATCCTTCAATACTGGAAGGAGGAGGATATTTTTAAGCGGTCGGTCAATGCCAGGAAAGATTCTGAGGACTTTAGTTTCTACGACGGCCCGCCATTTGCCACAGGACTCCCACATTACGGCAATCTCCTACCCGGGACTATCAAGGATGTGATACCTAGGTATCAGACTATGAAAGGTAAAAGGGTGGAGAGGAGATTTGGGTGGGACTGCCACGGTCTTCCGGTCGAGAATCTGGTTGAGAAGGAGAACAAAATAAAAAGTCATAAGGAGATTGAGGAGATGGGGGTGAAGAAATTTAACAAGCTTTGTTGCAACTCGGTTCAGCGTTACACAAAAGAATGGAGAGATATTGTGGAAAGGACCGGAAGATGGGTGGATATGGACTGGGATTACAGGACGATGGACCCGGAGTATATGGAGTCAATTTGGTGGGCGTTTAAGGAGCTATACAAGAAGGGGCTGGTTTATGAAGGACACAAGCCAATGCATATTTGCCCAAGGTGCGTAACGCCTCTCAGTAATTTTGAAGTGACGCAGGGGTATAAGGATGTCACTGATATTACTGTGACAGCAAAATTTGAATTGATCGAAAAAAACCAACCTTCGACGAAGCTCAGGTCAGGAAAACCAAAAACCAAAAACCAAAAAACTTATTTATTAGCCTGGACCACAACCCCATGGACTTTACCTGGAAACTTCCTAATGGCGGTTAACAAGGATATGGATTATGTAGTGCTTAGAACAGAAAAAGGAGAAGTTGTGATATTTGGCAAAGAACTTTATGAAAGTACCAAAGATCAGCATCCCGATCAGGAAGTTATAAAAGTAATAAAGGGCAAAGATCTCATCGGGAAAAAATACGAGCCATTATTTCCATATCATTCTAACCATTACGGAGATACTGCTTACAAAATTGTTGAAGGCGACTTTGTGACCGCCGAAGACGGAACTGGAATAGTACATATTGCGCCATTTGGAGAAGAAGACTTTAAGCTCGGAACGAAACATAAAATAGATATGTTTATAAACGTAACGATGGAAGGGAAATTTAAAGATGAAGTCAAAGACTTCGCAGGACTTGACGTAAAACCGATTGATGATCCCGGTAAAACCGACAAGAAGCTAATTGATTGGCTAAAGAAGAACGGAAAACTTTTTGCACAAGAAACCCACAAACACAGCTACCCACATTGCTGGCGCTGCGACTCTCCACTTTTGAACTACGCAACCAGCTCCTGGTTTATCGCAGTCGAGAAGATTAAGAATGATCTACTAAAAGCTAATTCCAAAACCACATGGATCCCTGACCATATTCGCGACGGAAGATTTGGCAATTGGCTTGAGGGCGCACGCGACTGGGCTGTCTCGCGAAATCGATTTTGGGGAACTCCGATTCCTATTTGGAAATGTGAAGAAACCGGAGAGATTGAAGTAATTGGAAGCCGTGATGAACTAATGAGTCATGCACCCCAAAGATTCACAAAGGTAACTGTTATTAGGCACGGAGAAAGTGAGGGTAATCTGATTCCCAGGTATCAGGGTGTACTTCCAGGAACTGATCTGACTGAAAATGGCAAGAAGCAAATCAAAGAAGCTTCCAAGAAATTCAAACCAGAAAAGATCACCAGAATCTATTGTTCTCCCTTTGCACGAACTAAACAAACTGCTCAGATCCTGGCTGAAGCAACAGGGGCTGAGATTATTGAGGATGAAAGAATCAGAGAAATTAGCTTTGGGGAGTATGAAGGAAAGACCATTGATTTTTCTGATCTTGCATTTGTAAAAGCCAGACGCCAGAGGAAGCTTAAGACCGGTAGCCCCGAAACCATTTACCACTTCCCCGGAATGGAGACATGGGAAGAAACTCATAAGAGAATCGAGGACTTCCTTGAAGATATTCTACCCAAGCATAAGTCTGAGCATATTCTAATTGTTACTCATGCAGATCCCGTAAGAAACTTCCAGCAATTTTTTACCAAAGAAGATCCTCTCAAGATTTCACATCAGCCCTATCCCAAAGTAGCTAAGTCGCATACTTACTTTTACGATCACCAATCGAAAGCGCAAATGGATCTGCATAAGCATAGTATTGATGATGTTGAGTGGAACGGATCAGGTGACCATGTTGAAATTGTTCTGGTGAGACATGGCGAAACAGATTGGAATGCAGAAAGAATACTGCAGGGACACCAACAAACTAGTTTGAACAAGAAAGGAAAAGAACAAATTATAGAACTTGCAAAAAATCTTAAAGGAGAAAAATTTGATGCACTTGTGGTCTCCGACCTGAAACGCGCCACTGAAAGTGCAGAAATACTTTCCAAAGAGCTTGATATAAAGATTGACCTTGAACTGCCAGAATTACGAGAGCGCGCAATGGGAGAATATGAAGGAAAGAAAGCTATTGACATAATTCCAAAGGACAAAATGCCAAAGAAAGGACAATCAATAGCGCTATTGATCAAAGATATTATTGGCAAAAAGGGTGGAGAGACCTGGGATCAGTTTTTAGATCGTGCAAGGAAGGCTGCTGATATGCTTCATAAGAACTACAAAGGCAAACGAGTTCTTGTTGTTGCACATGGAGGAATACTTCGCACGTTTGAAACTCTTTATGGAAATGGCAAGTACAAGGAATCTGCAAATGCTGCAACTACTACTTTCAAGATTGCTCCAAGTTTCAAACGCATCCCCGAAGTCTTCGACTGCTGGGTAGAGAGTGGATCTATGCCTTATGCCCAACCGCACTTTCCTTTCGCCCCCCTTACGTCCGACGTCCTCTGTCCGACGTCCGAAGTTCCTCCGGGCTTCCCCGCCGATTTCATCGCCGAAGGAATTGACCAAACCCGAGGCTGGTTCTATACGCTTACTGTTCTTTCGACCGCATTATTCGGACAATCACCTTTCAAAAACTGCATAGTTAACGGGACAGTTCTTGCGGAAGATGGGAAGAAGATGAGTAAAAGGCTCAAGAACTACCCGGACCCCTCTCTTCTTAT
>CAZYBL010000092.1:0-5215 GCA_964645805.1 uncultured Candidatus Peribacteria bacterium
AAGAGCATCTGCAAACTCCTTGGAAATAGATGCGATTGCCAATAGATGCGGCGCAGAAATTCCTGACCTATTGCTTCATTTTGGTGGACCTCCAACCATGGAACAAATTGAACCATTTCTAATAAGTCCCGACTATCAGGATGAATACTTCAAGTTAAACCATGATATATATGACAAGCAATTTCATAGATTTGAAAGAAACGGATCGATTGTATATTTTGGAGATTCTAGAAAAAAACAATTCTCTGATGAATATGCACATCATGAAAGAGGTTTAATTTATGATGGCTGTTACAAACCTGGGATCGACCTAAACACACCACCTGAAGAATTGTTGAATCCAATGAAATTTAACTATTTTTGGCTTCAATCCGAACAAGAAAGAGAAGATATGATCGGTTGTAGATTGGAAGAATCTAACACGCGACATTTATCAGAAATTGGCCGTGCAGCACTGGATATTTATGAAGAAGAAGAAGAAGAAGAAGTTAATTATCTGGAACTCGGAGCTGGAGCAGGAGTATCAGCAGCTGAAGCAAACGACAGAGAAAATGTGACAGTTGATACTGTGTCGCTTACACCTACAGTTCCTACTATCAGACTCAACTATACATGGGAAGAAATATATCATGCAGCAGAAAAAGCATTTGACCATGAAAATCATGATTGGGATCACTGGGAAAATATCCTCAGGCTTCGCGGAACAGATGAAATAGTGCTCGCGGGAGTACGAAGAATCTACTATTGCACTCAAAACGGCTCTGAATCAATTATTGAAGAAAAATTCCCACTTAAAACACGTGTTGTGTTTGCGCTGCATACTCTTTTCCCGCAACTCCAAATATTTACACGCGAAAAACCTTTCATTCGAAAACAATACATATGCAAGTATCCGTTTGAAACGGAAATACCAGGAAAAAAATATCAAATACTCCATGATGATAATGGACCGCTATGGCATATAACTAATTGGATCGCTACAAGGAAAGAAAAACCACAAGAAAACACAATAATGAATCTAATTTACAGCTGTTACCATCAGCTTGATGGCAATGGATGTATTGTTTGCAAACGCATTGATGTAAATGCAGCAAACACAAGTTCATTAGAGGAAGCAAACGACGTGCTTAATATGTATGAAGGAAGGGATAGAGATGGGAAGCTCAAAAGTCTGGAGTATTACGCAAAGCAAGCAGCAAGACCTTATGGCACACATGATGTACCCGAAACCTTTCAATTTAACTTTGTTCAAAAGGGAGATCTATTTTTACTTGGAGGAGGAGATAATAAACACCAACCATTTGTTTTTGCAAAAAAAGAAAGCCCAGTTGCAAAGAAAATGAAAGAGAAGCTTGGGCTTTCCGAGGATGATGGCGGCTTTTATCGTGTTGATAATTTATTGGATCAGTTGGCTGCTTAGGGATTTTCGCCATATGAAGCTATAACTATCTCCAATTCTGTGCTATAATGGTATGATACCTTTAATGAATCTTATTCCAGTCGTGATCGGCTTGATCCTAGCCGGAGTAATAATCCACCTACTCCTCTGGATGTCACGTAGATGGCATGAAAGACGGATGGAACAGGATTTGGTTTTCCTTCAGCTTTTGGTACCCAAAAAGGAGAGTAAAGAGGATAAAGAAGTTGAGTCTGAGCAATTTTCAACCGGTAAAGATTTCAAAGAAGTATTAGGGGTTATGGAGCATCTCTTTGAAGCTCTACATGGAATTTATGTTACAAGAATTGAACGTCTTTGGCGGGGCCATCCTTTTATCTCTGTTGAATACGCAGCACTTGGAGGCGAGATACTTCTTTATATGGTATGTCCAAGAAAAATTGTTTCACTGGTAGAAAAGCAAGTTACAGCTTTCTATCCGGATACGATTATAGACATTGTGGAAGACTACAATATCTTCACGGAGCAATCCGTTGTTGCAGTCCAACCACTTCTTCCAAAGAAGAAATTTACCTCGGTCTTTAAAACTTATCAGCAACAAAAAAGTGATCCGTTTAATAATATTACAAATGCTTTTTCCAAGTTGAAAGTATCTGAAGGTGCAGCGGTTCAAATGGTTCTTAAACCTGCAAAATCCGGATGGCAAAAGAAATTGCAAAAGGAAGCGATAAGAATTATTAATCCAAAGAAAAAAGGAATAAGTTTGTTTAATCCAATAACATGGGCTTCCGCCGCCTTCAGCATAATCATGCCAGGTGAGGATATGCCGGACTTTAAAACAGAAGATCAATCCACAGGTGAGAGGGTTTCTCAGATGGTCGAGGAGTATTCCAAATCCGTGGATGAAAAAGCCAGCCAACCAGGTTTTTATTGCACGCTTAGATTACTTGTATCAGCTGACTCTGAATCTAGAGCTCAATCCCTTCTAGAGACTCTAATTGCAGCATTTGGGCAATTTAATTCAGTTAGGGGTAATAACTTCAAAAGACCACGCATTGTCCAGAGAAATAGAATTATCAATAAGTTTGTTAGACGATCTCCCCGCAGGACAAAGAAGCAAACCTTTACAAGCCCAAAAATGCTCCTGGGTACAAGCGAACTCACAGGCCTCTTCCACTTACCAAATATTAAATACAACAAGGTCGAAACTATTAAGTGGCAGAACTTTAAGATGGCTCCTGCTCCTAAAGACATTCCTGATGACGGATTGTTCTTGGGCAACAACACTTTCCGTGGAGAGAAGAACAAAATCTTCCAGAATAACGAAGACCGGTTCAGGCACTTCTACATTATCGGACAAACTGGTACAGGTAAGTCCTCGGTTATTCAGCTCATGGCAAGGCAGGACTTTCACAATGGAAAGGGAGTTTGTGTAGTTGATCCGCACGGATCTTTGGTTGAAGATTTACTTCCATATATCCCACGCGAAAGAGCAGATGATGTTATCTACTTTAACCCGGCCGATACGGAGCGCCCGATGGGATTAAACCTACTTGAAGGTAAAACACCGGAGGAGCGTGACCTTATTGCTTTGGACGCAATGAACATGATGGTGAAGATGTTTGGTAACGAGATTTTCGGACCGCGAATTCAGGACTATTTCCGAAATGGTTGTCTTACTTTGATGGAAGATGAGGAAGAAGGCGGAGCAATTACTGACCTAGTTAAGTTGTTTACAGATGAAGAGTGGCAGAAATATAAAGTAGCAAAAGTTAAGAACCCGATCGTGCGTGCCTTCTGGGAAAAACAAATGGCACAAACAGGGCAGCGGGAAAAAGCTGAGATGATCCCCTACTTCGCAGCAAAATTCGGACAGTTCTACACTAATGCTCTTATCCGTAATATTGTTGGACAAACAAAAAGCGCGTTTGACATCGGAGAGTGTATGAATACCGGGAAGATCTTGCTTGTTAACTTGAGTAAAGGTTTAGTTGGAGACATTAACTCGCAACTACTCGGTATGATATTTGTAAATAAGATCCAAGTTGCAGCCATGCGCCGACAACAACAAAGTAAAGAGGAGCGCAGAGACTTTATGTTGTATATCGATGAATTCCAGAACTTCGTAACTGAATCTATTGAATCGATTTTATCTGAGGCTCGAAAATACCGACTTGGTCTTGTGCTTGCCCACCAATACATAGACCAGCTGGAAAAAGACGGAGGAACGCAGGGGAAAACAAGCCTGAAGGGCGCAATCTTTGGAAACGTAGGAACCATGATGTTTTATAAGATCGGTCCGCAGGATGCCGAAGTGTGCGCAAAGGAAATGGCACCGGTATTTTCCGAGCAGGATCTTGTGAACATGGATGCATTTAAAGGATCCATGAAGCTTTGTGTTAATGGTAAACCTTCCAGACCATTCTCGATTGAAGTCCCGCGACCCTGGTTGGACACCACGTATCCTAAGGATCCACAGGCTTCGGAGGCGTTTAAGCAGCTAAGTCGTTTGACGTATGGGAGGCAAAAGGAGTTTGTTGATAGGGAGATATTAAGACGTATAGGTTAACTGTTAGTTTTATGAGTGAATCATCACCATGGGAGGAGAAAGAGAGAGCTGATCATCTTGAACTAATGCGGAAAACATTACTCGATGCGGCAAGTAGACCCTGGGATAGAAAAACACATATTCGATATATCTCTTTAAGAGATCAAATAAGAGCAGAGGTTAGGGAAAAACACCCAGACTTAGCCGATTTCTTGCCACCAATGGATTATTAAACCTTGCATTGATGAAATATCTAACACTAATATATGAATGTGTTTGAAAGATTCCTTAGATCACAGCGCGCTCCTAAAGCTGTTGTAGAAGAATTACGCAATTTGGAAGAAACAGATAGAGCCAAAGCAGAAGCAGATAGAAGAATGAGACGAATTTCTGATTTCTCAAACGGATTTCATGTATTTTTAGGTGATAGTTTGGCAGGGGAAAGGGATATGCCACACTTTTTGCGTAGGCAATAGCACTATTACTTGAAGTTTCGATATCCTGACATATTCCCACCCCCCGGGGTGGGTATATATGGGTGGGAGGGCCGGACTTCCCAGTGTAGACCACTTGGAAGCCTCCCGAACACCCCATTTCAAAAAAATCTTTTGAGTGTTGCAGCTTTTTCGCTTAAGTCAGGGACAAAAGACGTTCCCTCATAGGGGAGAACATCCAATATTAAAGCATAATTATGCCTTTCTGACCACATTGATCATTCCCCCCCTTTCTGCTATAATAATCACGTAAACAAACATCTATTCCCAAACTAATCATGCATAGAGGAATCAGCAATAAAGCAATGGTAATTGGAATACTGGTTGGTGCCGCTATAGGTGCAACCTCGGTATACAACGCTAACCTGACCGCCTTTGTAGGTATTGATCCTAATTATGCAAGGACTATGGACTCCATAAACCAGGCCATTGATCCTGATGACCAACATCACGACAATGGTGAGATTGAAAAGTCTTTGCCACGTATCCAGGACAGACTAAAGGATCAGGGAAGCTACTACTGGAGAAATGCTGCAACCTCGGACAATGTTCCTAAGCATTGCTGGGGCCTAAGCCATGCTCGACTTGCAAAATGCATAGTCGCTGCAAATGAAGGGATTAAATACAGAAAAACACCCTAATCAACAATTGACACGGCCCTTCGGGCCTCTTAACAATTGACCAGTGACCAGTGACCCCCAATATTCCCTATCACCTATCACGCAGGCGTTTCATTTCGGGCGCCTCTTTGACATGTCAGTTGAAAAAGTTTGGTAG
>CAZYBL010000093.1:0-5156 GCA_964645805.1 uncultured Candidatus Peribacteria bacterium
AGCGACCTCGGGCTTATGAGTCCCGCGCTCTAACCAACTGAGCTACCGTGGCATAGAAATAACAGATAGACAAATAATAGCAATTCTTGGCTCTGCCAGCCAACTAATAACTAAAAACTAATAATCAATACACTATCTCGCTCCACGGTAATCCATCACTTGATCCCCTTTTGAAAACACAAATTGCCAATGCTGCAAATAACCTGCTCTGAAGGCACCTGCACTGGCCAGTAGATAATATTCAAACATTCTTCTGAACCTTTCGTCGTATTCTGTTGATATAGAAGTCCAATTGTTTTGGAAATTCTTGTACCAAGCCATAAGGGTAGGTGCATAGTGGGCGGCAAGATTTTGCACATCCTGTACAGAGAACATGCCTTCTCTGGCCTTATCCAATTGCTTAATAGAAGGGATAAGACCATTTGGGAAAATATACTTGTTTATAAAAGGATCGCCTGACCTGCCGGAAAGGTTTGATCCTATTGTGTGCAATAGGAACAGGCCGTTATCGGATATATGGTCGTAGACTTTTTTAAATATTTTGCGATAATTTTTGTATCCAACGTGCTCGATCATCCCGCAGATAAGCACTTTATCGTACTCTCCTTCAATATCTCGGTAATCACAGTACTTAATATCTACTGGCAATCCTTTGCAAAAATCAGAAGCATAGCTAATTTGCTCTTTGGATATGCTAATACCTGTAACACTGCAACCGTACCTTTCCGCAGAAAACTTGGAAAAACCTCCCCATCCGCAACCAATATCCAAAAGTCGGTCATTTTTTTGTAAATTTAGCTTTCTGCATATTAAATCCATCTTCTTTTCCTGTGCGACATTCAAATCATCAGTGTTATCAAAATACGCGCAGGTATACTGGTTATACGGATCCAATAGCGCATCTGGCAAAACACCGGATAAATCATAGTGCTCACGGGCAACCTGCGTCGACCTTTTCCTGTTCTGCTTGTTTGTTACAGTAGCCATTATCACTGCAAGAAAATTACTCAGATTCCATTGAACATATTGCTTAAGATTAGAACGAAGCACTTTTTCAATAAACACTTCAAGTCTGTTGGCCTCCCATTGCTTATTCATGTAAGACTCGCCAAGGCCTAAGGATCCTTCGGTGAATACTCTTGGGTAAAAAACAGGATCGCGTACTTCAATATCCTGATCTCGATTGCCACCAACCTGTATATTTGCTTTATCAAGCAATGCTCGAACTACCTTTTCAGGTCTGCTCATTCTAAGCTCCATGAAGCTAGTATAGTCTTCCAATCCAGCTTGGCCAGTCTTCATCTTCACTAGAAACCTCCAGAGCCTCCTGCTCTCCTCCTGCTTCAACTACTGCCGGCGGAAGATCGGCGTAAAGCTTACCAATCCAATCCGGCCATCCCTCAGAAGACCTGACAGCCATTGCTCTTGAATCCTGTGGCGGATTCATCTGAAAATCGCTCCAAAACAATGCAAAAGCCGGCGTGCTTACAAGGCTTCCTGCAAGAATTGCGGAACTTACGAGAGTTTTTTTGAACATATGAACAATTGGTAATTATGGGTAGCTAACTCTACTCGGGGCTGTACCCATATGTCCAGAAGATTTTACAAATATTCTACTTAAATACTCCGCTCTTAAACGATTTAAGCATGGCAAATATGGCATGTTGAGTAAAATCGATCCGCTGATTATTTTTTATCAAAGAATATCTAAATCCTCCATATGCACGCATTCTGTTTGGCAAGTAATACCGATTTCCATAAACATACTGAGTCAGTAAAACAAATCTCATTCCATTTCTAACAGAATCTTTATACCTTTTCGTTCTTTTGTGATCTTTTTCCGCTAATGCCACAACATAAGCGTCATTCATCCCTTCCATGTATACAGCAGTCGAATAACGAGGTGATCTTTTGGGCATTCCACCAATCTCATCCTTGTACAAGCTTTTATGAACTTGCTCTTTTTTAACCATCCAATCATTCATTTCAAAAATAAATCCGGCGATCTGTTTGTCATTCGTAACATGATAAAGAATCTTGTATGCTCTGGTATGCCAAGGAACAAAAGCCGTGTTTCTGTTTCCACGCCAGTAATCTCTGTAATACGGAAATGCCTTGTTGACCGCATTCAAATATTTAGAATCATTAGTTTCTTGATAATACCTCATTAGCGCCAACATAGCTTCACCGGGGTAGTAATCTTTTCCACTCTCGCCATCAGAGATAAAGCTGGTAAGAAAAGCTCCATTATCTTTTTGTTGACGAAGCAATCCTGTTGCTAATTTTTTCTTAATATCATCTGAGCCCGGATAAACAGGATACTCAATCAATGCAAGTAGTATAAATGCGTTGTTTGCTATCTTCCCGCCATCAATATCAATTACACAATAATCCCCAAACTCTTTATCTTCATCACATCTCATGTCTTTCAAATAATAATCCAGCATATTATTAATTATCGGACTTAATTCCTCACCACCTAGTTCATTCTGTAGTGCTGCCATAGCCCAGCTTGTTGCCATAAGTCTTATCTCACTGCTTCCGGATGATTCATATTTGTCCTCATCAGGATAGTACTCGTATATTAATCTACCTGTCTCCGGATCTACATTGCGTCTCAGCCAGTAACTAGTAGCCTTCAATCTTGCAAGAAGTCCGTTTTTACCAATAACGTATGCTGGAAATAAGACATTTTGACGGTAAAGTTCAATCGTCTCTTTATTGTGGCTATCTTCTAAGAATGATACGGCATCATAAAGGAAAAATTCGGTGTCCTTATCCTGATCACAATCTGACTTTAGCCCAGCCTTTTTGCATAACTGCCTTATAGTTTTGTTAAAACTATATTGTTTTGTAATGGGAACGGATTCTTTGAAAACGGCGCGTTTATCTCCGTTTCTGATTTCCAAACCATGTATGCCAAGAGCAAACTCTTCCTTCAATTTGTCTTTTCCGCCATCTACCTTTCTTCTCTCATACAAATATGTGACTTCAAGATCCAAATCTTCGATCTCTCCCTTTTTTATTTTTCCACCAAAACGATCATCATCCGCGCATCGTTTAACTGCCGATGCAATATCTTCCTTGCCCCAGCCCGTTTGTTCTCTGTCTGCCTTGCCCTTCATGCAACATCTTGTTTTCCCATTATTATACAAAGTTACATAGACTCTATCGTATCCGGAAACTTTGGGTATAACTGATAACTCAACATCTTTATCGAAGTGCCTATCCAGTATCGCACGCGCATACTCAATTATTGCCTCTTTCTCAGTTTTACTGAGCCTGGTAGGACGCAAAGAGAAATCCTCGCGTATTATAGAAGCTCCGACCCCATCGCTTGTGCCACATGCTGTAAGCGCAAGGGCAATCAACATAGTTGTGAGCATTTTTTGCATTGTCGATGAAGGTAAATCACAATTACTCAAGCACTCCATTCTCCAATGCTTTGACCAAGGCAAACAAGGCATGTTGCACATAATCCATGCGCTGTTCATTATTTGCGAGAGTCTTTCGGAAACCTCCAATGGCCCTTTCCGGATTCTTTAAGTAGAAGGAATTTTCCGGTACGTATTGTGTAAGCAATATGAAACGTAATGCTTTCAATATCGAATCCTTGTATTTGGCCTCGCGAGTCTTATCACCTATCAGCTTTGCAATAACATAAGCGTCATTCAATCCTTCCGCATAAGAAGAAGTCGAGTATCTTGGTTCCAGCGGAGGGAATCCTCCGATTTCATCTTCATAAGGACTTGCTAGAGCCTGTTGAGTTTTAATTATCCAGTCGTTCATTTCGAAAACAAACTCTGCTACTTCTTTATTCTTATTTTCTTCATACAGCAACCTGTATACTTGGGAATGCCAAGGAACAAACGCGGTGTTTTTGTTGCCACGCCAGTATTTTCTATAATAAGGGAATGCATTTTCCACGGAAGTTTTGTATTCCTCGTTTCGTGTATCCGAATAATGCATCATAATTGCCAGCATTGCTTCTCCCGGATAGAAGTCCACTCCCGAATTGCGATCCGAATTGAAATAGGTTCTGTAAGAACCGTCCTCTTGTTGTTGATGAAGAATACCTTTTGCAAATTTTTCCCTCAAACCGGCTGAATCCGGGTACTTCTTCGCCTCCAATAGAGCCATTACCATAAAAGCGTTGTAAGCCAGCTTCGAAGTACCATCGATTTCCAGATAGCAATAGTCTTCTTCTTCGCATCTGATGTATTCCAAATAATAATCCAAAGACCTGTTGATCAAATTATTCAATGAAGAATCATTTAATTTATTTCTTACTAACGCCACGCTCCACAATGTTGCAATCTGTCTGACGTGATTGTTGTCATCTGAATACTCGTCTTTGCTCGGGTAATACATATATTCAAGCATTCCTGTTTTGTGATTTGTATTGTTTTTAAACCAATCGCGAGACAAAAGTACTCTGTTATTAATCATATCTTTATCGATTTCTGAAACATCAAAGAGAATATTCTGACGGCTTAGATCGACAATCTCCCCATCCCTATTTCCCTTGAACTCAACGGTATCATACATATAAATGCTTGTTTCGAGTTCGTCATAACACTTTTTGCTTAGCCCTGCTTTCTTGCACAGCTTTTTCAATGCTTTCTTATGGCTGAGATTGCTCTTGATGGGAACTGATGCCTTGTAATAAGCATTATCGGAACCTTGCTCAACTTCGAAACTGTGAACTCCTAACTCAATATTTTTCTTGGCTGCCTTAAGTCCACCTTTTACCTCTCTCTTGTTGTAAAGGTATGTGGCAGTTATCTCGGTATCTTTTATTTCACTTCTCTTAGTCTCGCCTCCGAAGCGATCATCGCCAATACATCTTTTTGTAGCAGTGCTAATGTCTGTCTGGCCCGGATTTGAATCTGTTTCTTTGCCTTTTCCACTCTGACAACACCTTACTCTGTTATCGCCAATAAAAGTTACGAATACCTTGTGATAATTACTTATTATTGGAAACTCTTTGGGCGGTTGGCCATCTTTGCCAAACTCTGAATCCAGTTTTGCATAAGCTTCAGCTACAACTGCGCGCTTCTCATTCAGATTCAATTCAGCAGGTGTGAGTGTTTCGTCCACCCTGACGCTGGCATTGGGATCGCTTATAATTTTAGGTTGCTTATTTGGTACACAGG
>CAZYBL010000094.1:0-5061 GCA_964645805.1 uncultured Candidatus Peribacteria bacterium
GTTACAGTTGAATCGAAGGCTACAGCTCCAGATGCTGAAAGTGTTCCCCAGATATCTGCATTGTTGTCGACCCTTAGGTTAGAGCCTGACATTGCTCCATAGACATTCAGGGCTGTACCTGAGAAAGCGTTTGAGAGACTAAATACATTACTTGCTAGAGATAACCCTTGACCTGCTGAGTACGATGTTCCGCTATCAGCTGACCATGTAAGAGTGCCTGCTCCATCTGTTTTAAGGACCTGACCATCCGAACCATCAACTGTTGGAAGGGAGTAGACACCCTTGATATTTAGACCAGCTCCGGAGAGGATCCCTGTTGAAGTTAGAGTTCCTGTTACTAGAGTATTTGCATTCAAGTAGGCAAGACCATCAACAGAAAGTGATCCACTTGAAGTCAATGAATCCTGTGCATGTAGATTCCAACCAGAAGCAGTGCCTGAGATTTCAAGTGATGAGCCAGAGAAGGAATTCGATAGTTCAAATGCTGCTCCATCCAATGTAAGACCTTCGCCCGCCACATAAGCAGTACCTCCAGCATCATTTGTCCACGACAAATTCCCTGATCCATCTGTCTTTAGTATCTGATTCGAAGATCCATCAACCGTTGGCAATGAATAAATACCGGCTATGCTAAGCCCAGCACCAGAGATTGTTCCAAGTACATCAAGTGCAGTCTCGGGAGAAGTTTGGCCTATACCCACATTTCCCATCAGATAAGAATCTGCTGCAGCCATGATTGCTAATGCCGCACCGGAGATTGTTCCAGATACATCCAAGGCAGTTTCGGGAGAAGCCTGACCTATGCCCATGTTACCCATAACATACGAATCAACTGCAGCCATAACAGTTAGTGCTGCACCCGAGATCGTGCCTCTCGACTCCGCATTTCCATCAACTATCAAATTACCCGAAGAAGCCAAAGTGTTTGATGCAAACAGGATGCTTCCTGAAATAGTACCGACTACATCCAATTTTGTAGTTGGTGACGAGGTGCCAACACCAAGTAATCCGGTTACAGCGCTGTACATATTGTTTCCGCTAATCGTCCAGTCGTCGTCATCCACAGTCTGAGTTACGTTTGTTGTTGTGCTTGTGCTTGAGGATGAACTTCCGCCACCGCTTCCTCCGCCACGCCTTCCTCCTCCACCCGCAGAACCACGTCCCCCATAACTTGGAGCACGTCCTGTCCCCCCTTGCGGCACACTACTCTTCGCAAACTTTGGATTTCCCCATTGCGGTCGGCCTCCTTGGACCATAAGAACTTGTCCTTCCTCACCATCTCCCAATAGCTTCCAGATATCCACCTCTCCAACAACAGTATGAATCTCTCTAATTACAGTCTCCTTTGTCGGTGCCCCATGAGCCACTTCAGGACCTGCGACTTGTGACGAGTGACCAGTGACCCCCAATTCTCCGTCCGCTTTCATCCTATTCCACCACTGTTTAATCCTCTCATCCAGTCTATTCTGAACCCTCTCCTCCAACGTCTTCAGGTCAGGCGCCACCTCTCTTTCAATGATTATTTGATCACGCCCCTTAGGTCTCACCGTGTTCTGCTTCGCAAATAGCATCCTTCTCTCGCCCGGAGTTCCAACCGTCTCAACCTGTGCAATCCTCGAAATTTCCCTAACACCCTCAGGAAGCATATTTGATACATCGCCCTCAACTGTGAGCGTTCCACGAAGATCTCCACTTAAAAACTCAAGCGGACCGCTTCCGGGCCTGAAGATAAGCAATAGAAAGCAGGCAAATCCAGCTGAAGCTATTCCTAAGAGTGGCAGCAACCGATGAGCCTGGGAAGGCGCAGCTTCCTGGATATGAGCCTCAGGCTCACTCTCAGGTAAACTCACATTAAGTATTTCCCGGCATTCTTTGATTACCCTGGTTACCTGTGCCCGCGAATAGCTCGTGGTTACCTGAAGGTATTGTCTGACCAATCCTTTGTCATCGCGTGAAAGACGATCGTAGTCAACTTGGCCCAAGACCTCTACTACAAAATCGCGTCGTTCTTTCTTACCCAAAACCACTGGGTCAGGCATCCCTTCCACCTCCGAAAGGAACTTTTTCATCTCCTCAACTGACGACATAGGATGTATCTCCTTTTCCATGTTTTGGTGTTGATTTTTTTGTTTTGAGCCTCAGGCTCATTAGGCTCATTTCTGTAAATATTCTATCACAAAACGCCTCTATTTGCAAAAAGTCAATTTGGCATCGGGCCGAAATAATCTCTTCGTGATCATGTGACGAATTTTGAATAACTAAAATATCCCTGAAGAAATCACAAAAACGTTGCTATCAAATCGGCTGAATTCTCTTAAATCCCCAGGCTCAAAATGAGGTTTCTTGTATTCATCAGCTCATATAAACCAATATTCCATGGACCCTTATTTAAGTACAAATCCCGATCAAAACACCACCCCGGAGCACTTGCCATGCCACCCAAAAAGACCTCTAAAATCACTTTCTTCAGGCTCAAAACGGAGTTTTAACGGTCCAATCTACCCTTTTGCTGCATTATTCCGAATATTTAACTGATTCTGAGGCATATTTTCACCTTAAAACCCTAAACTTGCTGTTTTATAATTATTCAGGCTCAAACATCCGACTAATCCGATCGCAAGATCGCATATTTTACCTCCAACTGATTACCTAAATTCAAATCCCCCACCATCAAATAGATGCATGTTGTTTCTGAATAAAACTTAAATTAATTATCAATAAATAAAACTTGTGATCAAATTCTTGGATAAGTTTTCTTAATGCATACATTATATTTATAAACATATTTTTAATTTCATTTATGTATTTAATTATTTTATTTCTAACTAATATAAGTTTCTTAAGCCTTTCAATCAAACGACTAATACTTTCTTTTTTGAAAAATACGCGTACTTTAAAGATGTTTCCACGTAACTTTATTGCAAACATACAAAGCAACTTCATTAAGTATTGTTTATAATTATTTCTTACTTTTGAATTTAATTTAATAGAAGTTCTATTTAGTTTATATGCATAATTATTCTTACAAACTCTACACACACTAATTGATTCTCTTGTTAGCTTAAAAGCTAATGAGAAAAATAAAACAACAAAACAATAAAGAGCTTTTAATAATCCTAAAGTTCCTGTGATGCCCCTTCCTACCAAGCACCATAAGAAAGCCATTGAACTTACTATTTTTGAGACTAATTTGATGAGATATTGCTGAATCATTTATATTGCTGATATTGATATTTTTCTGGTTTTGAGCCCCATGAGCCTGAGGCTCATCTGTATATATTTTATCATAAAACGAGGTATTTCTCAAGATTCTAAGATATGTTTAAATTAGGATTCAACGAGGATTATTCCAACCTAAAAATATGCTATCCTCGTCAACAAACCGTGCAATGATAGTTTTATCTTATATTTGCAGCAAGGTTTGTGAATTTCTCGAACTAGATGGGGACTTATGCTAATACTCCCACAGAATTTGTGGAGGTAACAGCAGGTTTCCCTTTCCCCTAGGGAGAGGGTTAGGGAGAGGGGGTATTTGACCCCCTCCCCTTTGTCCCCTCCCCACGGGAGGGGAAACTTCGCTATGCGAATTCTCCAAAGCTTTCTTATATGATTAAAAGATCTCCACACGTTTTGACATTGATTCTTATCCGCTACTTAGTCCCCCCTCTCATTCTCATTTCAGGAGAGGGGGGATTTAGGGGGGTGAGGTAATATGCTATGCTCAACGCATCACCAATCTTAATTCATTGTTTCCCCCCAATACCCAATGATCACCCCCGAAGCTCTCAAACCATTCCTACCAACTGCCCTCGAAAAGACCAATTTCACAGGACTCGGAGAGCGCTATCAGGGCAAAGTCCGTGATGTTTATAAGCAGCCTGAGAATAAGAGGACGATTCTGATAGCAACTGACCGTCAATCTGCCTTCGACATCAACTGGTGCACTATTCCACTTAAAGGACAAGTGCTTTCTCAGCTTGCTGCATGGTGGTTTGATGAGATTAGTGACGTTATGCCAAATCATATAATCGACGTGCCGGACCAGAATGTGACAATTGTCAAGAATCTAGAGATCCTTCAGGTCGAGATTGTGGTCAGAGCTTACTTGACAGGATCAACAAAAACCTCTGCTTGGGTTAATTACAATAATGGGATCAGAGACTTCTGTGGAAATAAGCTTCCCGATGGAATGGTCAAAAATCAGCCTTTTGATGATCTGATAATTACTCCAACCACTAAAACCGAAGATGATGAGCCGATTGGGCCAGATGAAGTTGTGAGTATGGAGCTGGCGACTAAGGAACAATGGGATGAGATTACGGAGAAGGCTTTCGCGGTATTCAGGAAAGGCCAGAAAATTGCCGATGATCGTGGATTAATCCTGGTTGATACTAAATATGAGATGGGAGTGGATGAGAATGGGACGATTACCCTTGCTGATGAAGTACATACACCGGATTCTTCCAGATATTGGGTGAAGGAAACCTACGCTGAGCGATTTGAAAAAGGCGAGGAGCCCGAGTCACTTGACAAAGAATTCTTTAGGTTGTGGGTTCGGGCTCAAGGCTTTGAATATGAGGACAAGAGCACATGGCCGGAGATTACGGATGATGTGCGAGCTATGCTTGCCAGTAAATATATTGATTTATATGAGAGGATGACTGGAAGAGAATTCACTCTGCCTGAAGATCCGGATGTTATTGGGAGGATGGAGAGGAATTTGGAGCCGTATATGGTTGAGGTCGCAGCTTAGTTGTCCGGACAACCCCATGCGCCGGGTTCCTGATTTCAGAATTTATTATTCTACCATTCGCGCGAATGGTTCCCCCTGTCTGAACCTTGATTTGCTTGATTAAAAGATAGACAGGATTAAAGCAATGAGATTGTTTTTTATCCATTTGAAAAACACAAAAATTCTTCTCTGTAATCATGAAAATCAATAAATCATGTGAATCAGGGTTCAGACTATAGGATGAAAGTATTCAACTATTCAATTGAATAGTTTCATAACTCCTACTCTGAACTGTGAAATGCATATCGCCGCATAATACCTGTAAACAC
>CAZYBL010000095.1:0-5043 GCA_964645805.1 uncultured Candidatus Peribacteria bacterium
CGCAGAATTAGTGCTTTTTTTAATAAATTAATAGCATTTTTGCTACCATATCTCCATGAACATACTCATAACCGGTGCTGCAGGCTTCATCGGTTCCCACTTCGCGATAAGGCATGTTCAAAATCATCCTGGAGATCAGGTAGTTGTTCTAGACAAGCTAACATATGCGGCGGATAAGAGTTACTTAGATCCAATAATAGATCAGATAGAGTTTTTTCAGGGTGATATTGCAGATCAAGATCTTGTGATGGGAATTGTTAAAAATCATTCAATTGACACGATCGTAAACTTTGCAGCAGAGACTCATGTTGATAATTCAATTAAATATGCAGATCCGTTTTTGCAGACAAATGTAATTGGAACTCAGAGTTTGATTGAAGTTGTTAAAAATAATCCGAAAATTCTCCTCTTACATATTTCAACTGATGAAGTTTATGGAGGACTTGAAGAAGGTCAGCCTCCATGCACTCCCGAAACTGCTCTTAATCCATGCAATCCCTATGCGGCATCCAAAGCTGCAGGGGACTTCCTGGTTTTGTCAGCAATTCATACTTATGGAATCAGAGCCAGAATCACGCGTTGCACAAATAACTACGGTCCGCACCAGGCAGATGAGAAGTTTTTGCCGGTCATCATCAATAATGCATTAAATAACAAGTCAGTTCCGGTTTACGGAGAGGGGAAGCAGAAGCGTGATTGGCTTTATGTTACTGACCATACGGATGCGGTCGAATTAGTTCTAAGCAAAGGTCAGGATGGTCAGATTTATTTGATAAGTGCGGATTCTGAGCGTGAGAATTTAGAAACTGCAAGATTGGTGTTAGATCATTTGGGAAAACCTCACAGCTTAATTGAATTCGTAACTGATCGCCCGGGGCATGATTTTAGATATGTGCTTGATTCGAGTTCTGTTAAAAACCTCGGATGGAGTCCTGGGGTAAGTTTTGAGGAAGGTCTTAAGAAAACAGTAGAATGGTACGAGGCTAGGAAGGTTGTTCTTCTGTAGTATTGTCTTCTGCTTGATGATCCCCTATTAGCTCAAGTAATTCTTGTGTTTTTCCTTGGCAGGGTTTTATTAACACAGGGCTTTGCGTTTCTCCTCTGGCGTGGGCCAGGAGTGAGCGATCTGTAACTGTGTAGACTGGTTGATTGTCTAACATGCTTTTATGTAATCAGAAGTAAGTGGGATGAGTCAAATAAAGTGTCCGTTTTATTCAGTGGTTTCCTCATCTACATCTATTGTTACCGTAATGACAATAGTTTCTCCGTTTTCAATTACCAAAGAGTGCATCTCGAATCCATCTTTTCTCATTTCTTTGTGAAGATCATCCAAAAGGTCTTGGACTTCATCATTCATTTCTAGAAAACCAGTCACTTCCATTCCTTCCGGGCATTGATATTCCACTCCAGTTTTTATAAAAGGTTGTAGACCAGGAACATATTTATCGAGAGACAAAGGTTCTGTGCGTGTTATTTCTGTACCTAAATTATCTCTTATTGATGCAAACTCGCCAGGTAAGAGGGAATGTTTTATGTAATCCTCTAAACATTTTCCGTAAGCCTCTCGAAGTTTTTGCTTAAGTTCTTCATCATCAAGATCTTCATCAACTGGGTGGGGGCGGGGATAAGCCTCCGAGAGTCTTATAGCTATAGCTCTGCAGCCTGGTTTTTGAAGTAAAGATCTAATGCTACTAACAACCGAAGCATCATTCATTCCGAGAGGTTCAGGTTCACTACCTGGCTTTTGGCCCATGATGCTGTGACTATCTCCTTTTTCTTCTCCTTGTCTTCTGGAAAGTTCAATTGTAAGTGTTGTCATGTTTGCTGGAGTATAGAAAGGAATTCATTATGTGAGCTTTTTTGGGATATTGCAAGTAATAAATTTTGATATAAAAAGTCCTTTTCCAACCTAAAATTCGTGTATCATTTGCCCAATGAAAGTAATTTTAGCCACAGGGATATATCCTCCCGAGATTGGGGGGCCGGCGGGGTATGTTAGGAATTTGGCAATAGTACTAACTAACCTGGGTGCTGATGTAGTTGTAGTTACATATAGTGAAAAGTGTAAAGTGAAAAGTGAAAAGTGCGATGTTGCTAGAGTGAAAAAGGGTTTTCCAATTATTAGATGGTTCAAATATGCAAAGGCTTTAAAGAAAATCGGGGCAGATGCGGATATTATTTATGCATTCTCGTCAGTAAGTTGCGGAGTTCCGGCTAAATTAGCTCGATTAAGGAAGCCGAAAAAAGTTTTGAGATTGGGAGGTGATTTTTTTTGGGAAAGATATACAGCTTTAGGAGGAAAGCTTGGTCTCAGGGATTGGTACAACGTAGGGTCACTGGTCGCTGGTCACTGGTCGCTGGTCACTAGGTTTATTTTTAGGACATTTGATCACATAGTTTTTTCTACTGATTTTCAAAAAAAGATTTATGAAGGTCACTTTAAGAAATTGCCTGATCATTCAGTAATTGAAAATGCAGTTCCGTCAGGTAAACCTGAATATCATGTTAAGAATGAACCGTTTAAATTACTTTTTATGGGCAGGTTTGTGGGATTTAAAAATCTTCCAGCGTTAATCAAGGCAATGGAATTAGTTGATGGAGTTAGATTAACAATGATTGGGGATGGTCCGCTTAAAAATAAACTTAAAAAGCAGGCTTCTAAATTAGAAAACAAAATTATGTTTGCATCACCGGTGTTTGGAGAGGAGAAAAAGAAGATTTTTGATGGCCACGATCTTATGATCATCCCTTCGATTACAGAGATCAGCCCAAATGTTGCGCTTGAGGCGGGGGCTAGTGGGCTTCCTGTGCTTGTAACAGAAGAAACAGGATTAAGTGCAGAACTTAGTGAGGCTATGGTACTTAGAGATCTAGAGACCCCGGAGGCAATCAAAATTGCAGTAGAAGAGGTTGTGGAGAATTATGAAGATGTGGCTGAAGCTGCTTCGAGGAGGGTTAGTGAGAGGGGGTGGGGGGAGGTGGGGAGAGAACATATTGAGTTGTTTAATACGAAAATTACTAGTTAATAGTTATTGGTTTCTGGTTTTTAGTTTTTAGTTTTGTTATCTTTCTTACTATGAAGCTCCTAATGGTCTCAGGTGACCGCTCAATTCTCCAGCGCAAGCGTGGAGCCTTCTGGTATACCCTTCAGGAACTTAGGGAGTATTTTGATCGAATAGATGTTATAACTCCGCGAAGCATTATTCTTCCGACGAGTGGTACACTTAAATCGAAAGCGGGAGAATCTTCGTTAATCGGAGGTAGAGTTTTCTTTCATCCGTGCCAGAAGAGACTTACTCATCAACCATGGTGGATAAAGAAGAAGGGAAAAGAACTTATCGAGATGTTCGGACACGAGGTCATGACAGTTCATGAATACCCACCTTTTTACAATGGTATTGGGGCCAGGAGGTTAGCCAGGAGAATGAAAATTCCATATGCATTGGAAGTTCATCACATAGTTGGATATCCGCATGCTGCTTCTTTAAGTGAGCTGATTGCCAGAAGAATGTCTCATTCATATTTTAAGAGAGCTTCCAGGAGGGCAGACGCAGTTAGAGTTGTAAATAGACAAGTTTTTGATCAGCTTAATAAATGGGGAGTTGAAGCAGATAAGATGCAGATCATCCCATCGTTCTATTTGGATAAGGATGTGCTGACTACGCGCAAAGCACCACCAGTTATTTACGATGTTGCGTTCTGTGGGCGGTTAGTCCCGAATAAAGGCTTACCGCAACTTATTAAAGCTATATCAAAGTTTGAAAATGCAAGACTGGTTGTAATAGGGGATGGTCCTGCCAGGGATAAGTATGAAAAATTTGCGAATTCTCTTGGGCTTCAAGATCGGGTTTTCTTCGTTGGTTGGCTTCCTACTTTAGAGGCTGTAATTGAAGCAATGCTAAGTGCGAGCATGTTTGTATTGCCTTCTAAAAGTGAGGGTGGACCGAGAGTTTTGGTAGAAGCTATGGCTGCTGGTATGCCCGTTATTTCAACCAAAATAGGTATTGCTCCAGAAGTCATCAAAGATGGAGAAAATGGTTTGTTTACTACGGGCATGCCAGATGATTTGGCAGAGAAAATCAGAATTCTTAGGGGCGATGAGGGTCTAAGGAAGCGCTTTTCGGCTGAAGCTCCAAAGATATTGGAAAGATTTGAGAGAAGAAAACTCGTCAAAGAGTATGCAGAGTTTCTTCAGAACCTTGTAAGATAGGTTTATGCGACTTTTGATAGTCACACAAAAGGTTGATAGAAAAGATCCCATTCTGGGGTTCTTTCACCGATGGCTAATTGAATTCTCACGTCGCTTCGATCAGCTTGTGGTTATTGCCCAGTCAAAGGGAGATTATGATTTACCGGATAATGTTCGAGTTATTTCTTTAGGAAAAGAAGCAGGGAAGTCAAAGCTTGGTCAGATCTTGAGGTTTATAAAACTCATTTGGTCAGAAAGAAAAAACTACGATCAGGTACTGGTTCATATGACTCCTATTTGGGTGGTGCTTGGGGGATTAAGTTGGTTGCTCATGAGAAAGAAGCTTTATTTATGGTACGAGATTAAGAGAGGAAGCTGGAAATTGAGTATTGCACTCAAGCTGGTCAAAAAAGTTTTTTCAGCTTCGGTTCAAGGACTTCCTAAACCTTCAAAAAAACAAATAGTGGTTGGGCATGGAATAGATATTGCAAAGTTTGATATGAAAGAAGGGCAGAGAGACAATAATCTGATTTTATCTGTTGGGCGTATAACAAATTCCAAACATTACGAAGTTATTTTGAATGCTTTTGCCAAGTTACCAGAGAATTATCGACTTCAAATAGCAGGTGGAACTATTAGAAAAGATGATGAGGAAAAGAAGAGGAAACTTGAAGGTCTAATGGAGAAATTAGGAATTAGAAATCAGGTAGTTATTAAGTGGGTTGATCCGGAAGCAATGGTTGATCTTTATAATCAATCGATTCTTCTTTTGAATGCATGTGAAGGGGGGCTGGATAAAGCGATTTTGGAGGCTATGGCGTGTGGATGCTTGGTAGTTTCATCAGCTCAGGCTT
>CAZYBL010000096.1:0-5025 GCA_964645805.1 uncultured Candidatus Peribacteria bacterium
CATGCGAGCCTTCTTTAACTTTCAAATCACCCGAATCATAAGTTAAGCCCGATCCAATCCCGGGTGAGCGCGAACGTGTGATTACGTGGCAGAGCATGGGGGCTTATAATAGCTTATGCCTGCAATTGTCTGAACTATGATTTATATGATAATGAATATTGCCTCTCCAGTCTCTATGGCATATGATTACCACCATGTCTAATGCTTGCTCCAAAGAACTGGGACAAGAGGTGATACCAACGCCAGATGTTGCCGGTTCTATACCTAAGCATGAAATATCAAGACGCAGTTTTCTTAATGCAACTGCTGTAGGTACTGCTTTATTTGCTTTAGGATGCGAACAAAGTAAAAGTACCGATGATTTAAAATCAAGTGCACAGATTGATGCTCTTAATAATCGTCTTTCAAGCTTTGGCTGGAGCTGTGTTCAGATGCGAGGATACTCAATCGTAGGTTTTGTTTATGACGATAAGGGCGAATATTCACGTACAGTTTTTGCACACCCGGATGGAAAATTCACTATTCATGCCAGTTCACAAAAAGATAGTAGAGCTGCAGGTGGTACACCTAGCATTGAAACACGGGAATCTGAATCGATTGAGAAATTCAATAACGTGGATGAGGCTGCAGCCTATATTGCTAGTCTGGATAGATCTGGAACTAATTTGTGGCAATCCCCCCAGCAATCTCCTGCATAGTCTTAATTGCTACATCGATTTCATTATCGTAAATATCGCAGTAGCCACTTCTCCTCTTGTAAGCAATCTATCAGGCTCAAGGCGATTTCCTCGTTCGGGGAATATTTTGTAATAATCTGCAACACCAACAAATTCATCAAACCAGTCGGAAACAGAAACATCCACGAAGCTGTGTTTCATGTTTCGTTCGAGTCCAAACGTAAGAGTAATCATTTTAAGAAATTCTGCGGTATTCACAGTATTGGCTGGCTTGAACGATCTATCAGGGTAACCGGAGATTACACCCTGCCTTGCTGCCAAAATAACATACTTTACGTACCATTCACCGGGCATTATGTCCCAAAAACCACCATCTCCTTCCATCTCGGGGATCCTCCCGAACCGTGCAAGCATGAGGAATTTAGCCGCCTCTGCCCTGTTAACAGACTTCTCAGATCTAAATGTTCCATCAGGATATCCGCCGATGATTCCCATTTCAGCAAGCTCATTAGCTGCTTTACCGATGTAATTATCATTGGCAATATCAGAAAATCTACTTTCGGGGGCCTCTCTGGTTCTTACTTCATCTTCGAATTCCTGCTCTTTAACTTCAAAGTCGTAGAATGAAGGAACCTCAGGAACAGGTATTGGGACTAATGGAGGAGGAAATTCGGGGTGTTCAATTTGTGGAGGATATGGTTCTGGTATTGGTTGGTCATAAATAGGATTGTAATCGGGTGTGAGGTATGTCTCATCGAGATAACACTCTTTATGTATGCTGTAGTGAGCAATTCCACATTTACCAGAATAATGACAGCGTCCACGACATGCTTCATCTGCAATTACTTCCCATCTTGACGCTGGTTTACATCCATCATCCTCAAATCTTTTTCCATCCTGACATTCCAATTTCATATAAGCAAATCCGTTGTACTCAGGTTCTTCTATATCTTCATAAACACATGCCCCATCTTCGCAACGCCCTTTACAATGGTGAGTAATAGGCATATAAAGTTTATCGCCCCTTCCCTCGCAAGTACCTTCGAAAAGATTCTTATAATCCATACAACGATCACGAGCCTCATTGTCACCGCCGTCACCTGTACTGTATCTGACTATTCCAGCTTCCTCGTAATTTCTGCCACCATCGTAATCTTTGCAATATCTTGGGAATTCGGGTGGTTCAGGTTCATCGTCACTACCTCGGTTACAAGCTCTTCCACCATTAGGACATCCATTTGGGCACTTATAATATTCGGTATTAATAAAACCTTCTTCGTCACAATAATGCTCTACCAATCTTCCGTCCGGCAAACAACTATCTCTTCCTCCTGTTCGAATTCTCAAATCTCTGCTGGGGTTCGCTGCGGTTGAATAACCTCTAAATCCAAATGTATGAGCATCTACATGATAATTTCTTCCGCCATCGGGATCCGAGCAACGCTTAGGAACAATATCTGTACTGTAGTCTCCGTAGCACATATTTGTTTCCTGATCCCAATAATTATTTAAACCGTCCAAACAATCATCCATACCACCTGGATCACCTTGAGAACCTCTCAAACAAGCACCATTGCTACATCCATGTGGGCATGGAAATGGTTTTGAATGATCACCCTCTCGATCAAATGTTTTACAACTAAATTCATGAACATAACAATCAGTACCGACATCACAATCGTAACCATCAACATATCTGGATGAAGTTGGATCATCTGACACATCTGATGTGCAATTATCGGTAGCTACTTCGGTCTTGCCATCCTTAGTTAATTTGATTGTGCCTTGTTTATAAATATCTACGCCTCCGTCACTGTCATAACACTCTACTGGAGCAGACGGATGTTCGTCATCTTCACACTCAATAACTTTACCGCATCCAATTTCGCATCCATTTTCATCAATTTCTGCTTTACCGTATTTACAATTAGCTTTTATTGCACACGGAGGCGGAGGTGGACATCCTTCAATTCTAGATGTGTTGGTGATTGTTTGCGCTAGGAAAGTATTATTTATTGTCATTACAATGCTTGCGCCTAAAGCGAAAACGACTGCAAAAGAAAGCAGCAATCTTGGGTTGATTCTAAGTTTCATAGTGAGAGGGGAGGGTTATGCTGGATTTTACTCCATTTGATCAAAAATGAAACCTGCACTCTAGCCATAAAGGTAGTTTTGACGTAAAATAGGAAGAGTCCGGGGCGTAGCTTCAGCCTTCGCTAAAGCTACGGCCGACAGGCAGTTGGCTTGTTCTTTCCATCATTTATCTAATTCATCGGGGCGTAGCTCAGTTGGCTGTCGAGCACACGCGTTAGCGGGGGCGAGCAATAAAAGATCCTGCACTCTAGCCATTTGTTCTTTATTTCATATAATTGTAATTACTTCGGGGCGTAGCTCAGTTGGCTAGAGTGCCTGCTTTGGGAGCAGGAGGTCGCTGGTTCGAGTCCAGTCGCCCCGACCACTGGAATAATTAATCTAAACACCTGAAAGAAGGATTATCGCCGAAAGACCCCTCGAAGCCCGACTTGTCGTCCGAAGCTTCAGCGAAGGAGGAAGGGCGTAGTGGGGTCGCCCCGACCATTGTCTGAACCACAGATTACGCAGATTACGCTGATTTCGCGGATTATTTCTACTGTGCTACTGCGCTGGTAGTCAAACTTAATCCACTTTGTGTTCCTCAAAAAATCTAACGTAGGTCGCACCGATTAATTTTTGTTTTTCAAGACGCGCTCGAATTTGGTCTTCTGCAGCTTTTACTCCATGCCGAATTGCTGTGGCAAAGTCTTTCCCGATGGTGTGTTTTCTTAAAGGACTACGAAGTAACTTGATGTCGGCTGGTTCTCTGTCAGGTACAATTGGCATACAAATGCATTTTAAGTGCAATTTAGTATTTGTCAAAAATTAAGATAGTTTTATAGTCCCATAGGGACCTTCTACTTTATACTTACACATATGAAAAACTTCAAATACTACGACTTCGTAATGGCCTCTTTTGTGGCCGTGCTACTTCTAAGTAACATCGCATCATCTGCAAAGATTATAGACTGGAATACTTCGATCTTTGGACTCAGGCTTGCATTTGATGCGGGTACACTACTATTTCCCTTAAGTTATATCTTCGGTGACATTCTCACGGAAGTTTATGGTTATGCTCGGGCCAGGAGAGTTATTTGGACAGGATTCATTTGGTCAGGCGTAATGGCATTAATTTTCTTTGCGATTCAAAGAATGCCAGGGGAGATTATGTGGCTTGATTATGCAGGTGATGAAGCTTATGCAAGTATTCTTGGAGGGGTCAGCACTGGTGCAATAATCATTGCAAGCTTGAGCGCTTACTTTGTCGGTGAATTTTCTAACTCTTATGTTCTTGCAAAGATGAAAATAGCGACTAAAGGCAAGTGGCTTTGGAGTAGAACAATTGGTTCAACTTTGATTGGCCAGGCATTAGACACATCAGTCTTTATTGTAATTGCAAGTGCGCTTGGAGTTTTCCCTTGGGAGATTGCGCTTAGTTTGATTGTAGCCAATTACATATTCAAAGTTGGAATCGAAGTAATCTTGACTCCTGCCACTTACAAAATCGTTGGATTTCTAAAGAAAGCTGAGAGTGAGGATTATTATGATAAAGATACAGACTTTAACCCGTTTACATTTTGAAACATGCCTTTATATACACCCTCCCCCCCACGGGGTGGGAACATGTTGGTGGGTGGGGCGCTACTTAATAATGAGTCAGGCTAAAAAACCCGTCAATGTCATTTTTTGTATAAACTTTGTGTACACCTAACTTTTCCCCCTTAAACTAGCCCCAAAGGGGTCCCTTTGGGAGGCTGTTTGACGTTCCCCCCTAGGGGGGAACAACATCAATTATTCTTTACTTTTCCGATTTCAAGATCTCCTCAACCTTCTCTCTTATACACTCAGCCCTCTCCAAACTAACCAAATGCACACACATCTTTCTTGCTTTTCTCCTGGCTGCAGCTCGAGAGCGCTCCGTTAATGTGACCCTGCGTTCCAGCTTACGGATCTGTGCTCTCTCTGCGGCTCTAGATGCCCTAACAGACCTCTCTATTTCGCGCCTGGTTTTTGGTAAGGATGATGTGAGTGATGTTCTTTGTCTTCGCACGTTGGCTATTGCTTTTCTCGATCTTTCTTTAGCGATCTCCCTTGCTCCTTCGCTGACATCAACAATGTTAGCTCTTATGCGCCTTGCTATTCGCCTGGTCTGGCGTCTTTGCCTTTTGCCAAGAGCTACCTGTCGCTTTTTTGAGTTGATGCATCTGTTTAAATTTGCTCTGAGCGCTCCGATAACATCACCTCCGGGTATTCCAAGTTTTTCTCTGCATTGGGT
>CAZYBL010000097.1:0-1256 GCA_964645805.1 uncultured Candidatus Peribacteria bacterium
AAAAAAAATTACTCTATTGTTTAGAATCAGAAAAGTAAATCCATGTCTGCCACAAAGACCGTATGCTGGGGGAAGTTTTGAAGGAGTAAGTGGATCTGTACCCTCCGGAACATCTGCTTCAAACAAATTTGGCATCACGAATCCAAGCAATCTATCGCCGTCTTTGTATTGCCCGATGTGTTCCGGGGGAATATGAACATCCTGATTATTAATATTGATTGTCATTCCATTTATGTCGCTTGGAATATCTTTGGAGCCTGTGTAGTTGAATGAGAAGGGGAGTTCAGGCAGGGGTTTTGGATCAACTGAGGGTACGGGATCTAAATTACCACTTTGAACATCTGTTCCATTTGGTTTTGGTTTACTTCTGGTTCCGTAATGCAAGGCAGTAAGGCCCCCTCCAATGACCAAGGCAATTAATGCTGCTCTTGTGAGAAATTTTCCAGATACTATGGGACCTTTGCTGTCTACTAAATGCTCTTGCCTCATAACCGAACTAGTCTTAGCTTCGGTAATTCTCGCAATACTCGATTTATCGATCATCTTCTCATCAGCACATGAAGCCGCAAAGTGTTCTGCAATGGCATTGGGATCACATTCTCCTTCTTCTGTTGTGGGATCCTCTGGCATAGGTAGAAGAAGTTTTTCATTATCTGACTGCTCATCTATAAACTGCTGGGCAGTTTCAAATCTATCCGCAAATATACTTGTTGATAATAATCTTTCTATATGATCGATAATTTCACCTCTATCCACAGGAGGTTTGCGAATAAGAAGCTGCCTAATCACTTTAGCGAGTTCAGGCGAGACCTGTTCTATAGGTTCCATAATAGGATAAAGAGGAGCTTCTGATTGTTCGTCTTTAGCATCATAATTCATAATAATTGTTGCAAAGTTGTTTCCTGGTACAGGTGGTTCACCAGTTAACATGTAATAGGCCGAAGCACCAGCACCGTATAAATCTGCCGATGGCCCAGCATCTCTCGCATTTGATAATTGTTCTGGAGCTGCGAAACTTGGTGAACCAATCATCACTCCTGTTTGTGTCATGTGAGTCGAACCTTCTTTTATTGCTAGACCGAAATCATAAATTTGCAGCTTTCCATTTTTGTTCAGCATCAAATTTCCAGGCTTAACGTCTCTGTGGACGATATTATTTTCATGACAATAATGTAGTGTCCTTAAGATCAGCATAAGCATTGCTTGCACCCTGCTAGGTGGTATAAGTCTTTGCTTTTCCATGTTCGCATTCGATA
>CAZYBL010000097.1:1266-4942 GCA_964645805.1 uncultured Candidatus Peribacteria bacterium
CGCCGTCCATGTATTCCATTGTGTAGTATGAGCGATCCTGTTTAATAACTGTTGGATTACCATCGTTATCGGTGCCTTTTACTTTTATTTGATGGATTCCCTTCTTAAACACAGTGGGGGACACATGTGCTCCCGAGGCTGACATTACTTCGGCATTATGTACGTCTCTATCGAATCGATCTGCTGAAGCATGTTCTTCTTCACTTTTTCTATTCTTTTCCGGATCTATGCTTGTTTTCGGAGGATTCTTGGAAAGCTTCATTACCTTGGTGCTCCAATCGCTGTAATCGAGCAATCGGAAGGCGTCTCCAAAAGTGCCTTCGCCGATGTAATTCATTACTACTGTCTTATCATCAACTCGCATTTTGACTTGATTTGCTAGTAACACCTTGGCCATAGCCTTTGCCCTCTTTTGTGTGCCTGTAATACGCCTACATATGTCGTGTAAAAATTCCAACCCCTTACTTTCATGAGCACTAGCTTCTTCGGTTGCAGACTTAAAGGCAATGCCAAAGTTTTTGTGTATGTCGTCTTCAGTTTCGGAATCAAGTTCAGCTGGCAACAAATCTTCCTCTTGCAACAGATTTCTTACTTTTGTAATTGTTAACCCGATGGTTTCTATTGGATCTGGGTGTTCAACACTGTCTTTTTTAGCCGGAGTATCCACACCGTCTCCAGCTGTTTCCTGTGTTTCCGAGGCAAATTGATTTTCATCACTATCTGAATCGGTGGAGGGGCTCTCCGCTCTAGTTGCCGTACCAACATCGGGTGCGAATTTGTCTGCAGAGCTAGTCGGTTGGTGTTCAGTAGGGACAGAAGTCATGAATAACAAAAAGGGATAAACATCCTAGCAAAACTGAACAAATTGTCAATCTGACGCAATATTTTTGAGACAAATCGATATTTCTAGGTTGAGTCTGATGTATTACAACACAGTTCAGATACACACTCCGGATCATCACAATCTACAAGCCCATCAAAATCATCATCAAAGTGATTGCAACAATCTTCTACTACATCATCTCCGGCCATATTCATTTCGCCGGTGTCCGATGATATGCAACTAAAGTCTGATGCACAATCGGAGTCGGCACAATCCTCGTCTCCATCAAAGTCATCATCAAATTCGTTATCACAATCTTCGAATATGGCTGCAGGTGCACCTGTATCCGATGATGTGCAATAAAAGTCTGATGCACAATCGGAATCAGCACAATCTGTAGATCCATCAAAGTCATCATCAAAACTGTTGACACAATCGATCTCTGTGTCCACTACAGTAGATCGCATGCTTCTGTACTGTGTAACTGAGGCATGGATAGCGATAATTAGAAGCAGAGAAAACGCCAACAAGATGCCGTTTCTCTTGGTTTTGTGATCCATACTTAGAAGTCTGGGAGGATTGAATGGCATTCTAACATAAGGCTCAAAAAAACGCTAAAAAATTGACTGTCGCGACTTTGCTATGTAAGGTTTTTATGTCATTTCCATTTTTCACATATGTACAAGAAAAGCATAATTAGTTCGTCAATTCTGCTCGGATGTCTTATTAGTTCTCCGGCTCTTGCTTACTTCTGGAGCGATTTTGGTATTACACCTCCGGGTAGCTCAAACCCATCTTCAGTTGTATCTGCTGAAGGTTGGCCAGATTGGATTGGAAGGCTAAATGATGATCTTCCACCATCGATTGTTAAAGCAGGAGATGATTTGGATGATTGGCCGAGTTGGATTGGGAGGATTAACAATTAACAATTGACAGTTAACAGTTAACAATTAACTCAAAAATCTGTTGAAGAACCAAGTTTTTTGGTAGTCTAAGCTACGTTCTAATGCCACGGTAGCTCAGTTGGTTAGAGCGCGGGACTCATAAGCCCGAGGTCGCTGGTTCGATCCCAGCCCGTGGCACCACGTAAAGCGCACTTCGTGCGCCACGTGGCGCCGCCACCATCGGACCACCATTTACTGACAAGCGCTTTGCGTGCCGCGTGAGGCGAGCGAAGCGAGCCTTTTACGCGGCTATACATAAATTAAAAGCTCTGTTTCTTTTTCGGCGATCACGTGGCGCCGCCTTTAAAATCGCAGGCGATTTTACGTGTCGCGCGGCGAGCATTTTCGTAGAAAATGCGAGCTTTACGCGACTAAGCAACATCAAACTTGCTACAATCTATTCCTTATGTACCATGTCTACCTCATCGAGAGCGCGCCGAACCATAAATGGTATATCGGGTATACCACTAACCTTAAACGTAGACTTGCGGAACATAATCGTCACAAGAATGTTTCAACTGCAAGAGAATCAAGATGGAAACTAATCTACTGCGAAACCTATGTGAACAAAATGGATGCTCTTGGAAGGGAAAATTTTTTGAAGAGTGGATCGGGGAGAAGATTTCTCAAAAAGCAGTTGAAGCACTATCTTAATGAAAACACGCAGAAGAGTTAGGCGTTTTGATTCACCTCTGCTTCATTTTTGGAAGCTCGTGAGCATTTTTTCACTAATATCCAGTCTAAGATGATAAGTATCATTGCAAAATCGAATAAGAACGAAACAGGATGGTAAACAAAAACCCTAGCAATCATATTTACATATGAGAGAACTCCTAGTGAGGCAATAATAATCGAAAAATACTTTATAGAAGAATCAGTGCTTTTCCATTGTCTTGTGGTAGCAATAATACTTAACAAATACCCCAATAACCTTGATGAAATTAGAAATCTAGTTCCACCTATTCCAAACCAGAAATTAAATTTTATTGAGAGAAAGAAAAGGTCAAACTGGCGATCAGGCAACCAAATTTCAGCAATTATACCCACTAAAAAGATGGTTTCTATTATACGTAGTAGCTTTAATGATTTATTCATAGGAATATCCTATTATTTTTTCCTGATAGATACAATCCTCCTCACCAAAATATATGAAGAATAAAACCCTGTGTTACCAACATCAATTTTCAAATCCCAAGCATATCTCTAACCTCTTCAACTGAATAGGTTTATCCTTCTTTTACCTGTTTTCGTGCTTCTGCGATTTCTGCAGCAAAACCATCAGAGATGTAGTCTTCATCCAGAGGTTCAACTTTAGCTACAGGTATCGAGTGCCTCATAACAACAAAATGCACATTTTTCTCCTGACACTCTTTTAGAAATTTAGTCAGGTTTGCTCTGAAATCACGAATATTTACCATGCGAGTTTTTGCCATAAAGGTAGGGGAATGTGACTACAATAGTGTACATGGTTGTGTACACATATGCAAGTGTTAATTTAGATTTATTTGATGGAGGTCTGAGAGTCACTCGTCACTGGTCACTAGTCCTAAAGAGATACGACCAGCGACTAGAGACCAGCGACCAGCGACCTATCGGTTAAGATTATTCGTCTCTCTCCACCCCATTTATCCCAAAAAACTCGTTTTCTATAGATATAAGCTGCTTCTCGGTCAGCTCAATCGTGCTCATGGTCAGCTTTATGTAATTAGAATACTTAAGTGCGCTTTGGAAGTAGTCCTTGTACACATTAAGTTTGGTTTCATAACGTTTGCGGACTTCCAGAGCCTGAGTTGCGATGCCGGCAGAGAGATCCAGAATCTTATTTCCCATAGTATCAAGCATCGTTTCACCGTAGCTTATTATATCCATCATTTCCCTGAGCTTCTTTTCTGCAGGAATGCATCGGATT
>CAZYBL010000098.1:0-4864 GCA_964645805.1 uncultured Candidatus Peribacteria bacterium
CACAATTGCGACTAGAATAGGTGCAAGAATTAGATGACGATGTTTGCGTATAGCTTCGGGCATATTATGTGTTTTCCTTATATTATAGCGGAAAAGTGGTATTTATGTTAAGATTTATATACTTGTGTAATTATCTGCTTTGTGTTCTGATAATCACGCATAAATGCACCCTCCCCCCAGGGGTGGGAATATGCTTTGGGTGGTGGGGCTGCTATTTATAGTGACACCCCAAAATGCTCAGTCAATAGCTTTTTAAAAAATACTTTAACGCTTATCTACTTTTCCTCATCAACTAGCCCCAAAAACCGTTCCTCCCCCAGGGGGAACAAAACAGCCTTAAGCATTATTAAACCCTTTACGCTAAAATAGGCAATGATGAAAATAATCGGCATCGACCCCGGCCTGGCAACTACTGGAATTGGCCTAATTGAAATCGATGATTCCAGAAAAATCCTAACATCTGATTGGCTGACAATTTCAACGCCACCTAAAACCCCTATATCCGATCGCCTATCCGAGCTCGAAAAAGACCTAACTGAGTACTTAAATCAAACTAATCCTGACCTAGCAGTCGTTGAAAAACTTTTCTTCGCCGCTAATGAAAAAACTGCTATTGATGTTGCACAAGCCAGAGGCGTGATCCTCCTCAGTCTCAAATCCAGAGAAATTCAAATAATCGAACCCACTCCACTCCAGCTTAAATCCTGCATAACAGGTGACGGGAGAGCGGATAAACTGCAAGTTCAAAAAATGATCATGAGTGAATTAAATCTAAATGAAGCTCCAAAGCCAGATGATGCGGCGGATGCGGTGGCGTTAGCATTGTTCGGCAAATTTCAGAATATTTAATTATGGGAAGGAGGACGAGTCGAACTTCCCGGTTAATAGCACCATTGCCGAGGTGCATCCTGAATCGTTACTCGTCCTCCCCTGTGTCTGGCAGCCACTGCTTCTGATCCCAACACCAAGCTTCTAGCAAAGCGACGGGACTCGTCCCGATCCCGAAGGACCCTGATCGGACGAATAGGGCTCAACCGCGCGGATTTCTGATTCCACCCTATACACACAGTTAGCTAAGCCACCAGGCACCTCGAGAAGCATAATTACTTAAATTAATATGTAAACAATTTTGCACACTTTTTAGACCGCAGATACCGCTGATTTACGCTGATTACGCTGATAATTTGCAACCATACTTGTACTAGAAATCTGCGTCATCTGCGTAATCTGTGTAATCTGTGGTTCAGACAATTTACATCCCAAACCTTGACTCTCCCAATGCCATCTGGAATATGAGTTGCACTAATAATCACCTGATAATCATCAAAGCATTTGAGCAAAGCCTTTTGATGTTCATCATCAAGTTCAGAAAAAACATCATCTAAAAGAACCACTGGCTTCTCCCCTCTTCTAATTTCCAGGAATGAAACCTTGAGGAATATTAGAGCTAGAACTGCAGCTCGCTGCTGGCCGCGTGAAGCAAATGTCGTGAGTTCTCTCCCATCAGCTTCAACCATCCAGTCATCACGATGAGGTCCGATTGTTGTGGATTGCAGCATGATGTCACGCTCCTGATAGTGCTCAAGAAGATCCCTAAGTTCACAAGCTAAATTATCCTCCGTTCTCGCTCTCCCCTTTCTCTTATATTTAATCTCAACCGAATTCCACGATTCACCTAGCGCCTCAAATTCCTGTAATAAAGTACATTGGAAAACTTCTACAAGTTCCAGACGCCTGAGTATGAGGATACTTCCTGCATCACTTAGCATCTGATCCCATTGTTTTAGGTCAGATCTCTTCGCAATTCCCTCTGCAATTTTTTTAAGAAGAGAATTTCTTTGCTTTAAGATCTTAGAATACTGGCTTAGAGCTTTGGAATACTCAGGCGATACTTGTGACAGCAATGAATCCAAGAATTTTCTCCTGATTTGTGGTGAGCCGGTGAATAATTCCAAGTCTTGTGGTAAAAATGAAACCGTTGGAAGGTGACCGATAGCATCGTTCAAGCTGGTTCTAACATCATTTATAAAACAAGCCTTCTGTTTTCTGGGTGCGATCTGACTAACTACTTCTATCTGGCTCTTCTCACCCTGATCGTTCTCAAGTTGACCTTTGATCCGCGCAAATTCATCTCCCCAATGAACTAAATCAGTCTCCTGAGCACTCAAAAAAGATTTAGTTTCGGAAAGAATAGAAACGGATTCCAATATGTTCGTCTTCCCCGCACCATTGGGTCCCAAAAGTACATGTATATTGGATGAACCGAAGTTTAATTCCAGCTTTGGGAAGCTGCGGAATTGCTCAAGTGTGATTGATTTAATCTGCACAAAAGAACATTACAATTTTTTCTATTCTTCAACTGGTTCAATTTCCAAAAGCATACTCTGATTCGCAGACAATCCTGTTGTCAAATCCTCAATATTATTTGCTCCAGCCTTAAGCAACTCTCTGAAAAACAAGGGCAAAGTACCAATACCATTTCCAGATTGAGGTACCTGAACGCTCATAACCATTACACTATCATCATCAGTAGACTGCACAGTAGGACTCTCAGCCGCCACTTCATCTAATATCTCAAACACTGCTTCCTGACTTTTTTTGGGTACATTCATAGTTACGTACGCCAATGGAGCGATGTGTTTCTCTAATGCAAACCTAAGCGCAGTTCCTACCTGCTCAGCCACATCACATATAGCTCTACATTTGAGTGCCTCCTCAGTCATAATCATTACAGGAGTTGATTCTTGGAGATCAGCAATTTTTACTAAACCTGCTTTCTTAAGCGAACTGCCAGTTTCGGTTATCTCAGATATTGCATCAGCACGCTTCTGACGTATTGCTGTTTCTGTTTTACCATTCGTCTTTAAAATTCCAACTTGTTCGCTCAAATCTAAACGGAGTTTCTTTCCAGGAGTTAATTCTATGCTCGGTAAATCAAAAAGTTCTTTAATGCGCCTTGCGGTTAAATGTGGCAACTCAGTAGCCAGTCTTTTTCCTTTTAATTGCTGAGGATCAGTAATTAGATCTGGCTTAGAAGCTAAAACCAGTCTGGTTTTATTAAACGAAGCCCTTGCATATTGATACTCAGCAATAACAGACAGCTCGTCTTCCAGATCATTATCAAGTTTATAATCTAAACCTGTAATACCAATTGGAACTCTGCCCTCTAGTAAAGTCGCCATCATATCAATTCTATCCAAAACCACGAATCTTACTCCCGGCATTGCATTTGCTCCTATGTCATACTCATCTCTCGCAGGAATCCTTTCAATTAAATCAGCCTCTTTAAACAGCTGCATTGTGTGAGACCACAAGCTACCCGAAGGAAGAGCCACGTCTATTGTGTCTGGAGATTCATTCATAAAAGTGGCACATTCTAATTAGATTTACATTTCTGTCAAATATTAACCCAACAAATTATTCCCCTCATCAATAAGCGATTTTACTATTTCCCGGTACTCTTCTCGCTTAATAAATCCCTTTAAATCATCTTTAGATACCCATTTGAAGTTGTCAATTTCCGACTGATCTACCTCAATCTCATCACCTGTACTGAGCCCTGTCGAAGTATTCTCGTTAATCACAGCATAAAAAAACTCAAGTCTCTGCCCACGTACATTATCCGGCCTAAATCTCCTGTATGAATCAGGAAATTCATACTGATAAATGATTGGGCTCTCGCCAATTATCTCCACATCAATCCCCGCTTCTTCCTTGAGCTCTCTAACCGCCGCCTCTTCGGAAGTCTCCCCTTCATCCACTCCCCCCTGAGGCAATTGCCATGAATCATTTTTTCTGGGTTTATGAAGAAGAAGAATTTTGCTGTTGGGTTTGTCTTTTTGGAAGACGACGACTGAGGCACAGGCTCGGTAGATTTCGGACATGGAACTACTATAGCATTGGTGATTGTTTGCAAAAATCCTAAATCATAAATCTTAAATCCTAAAGCTTTTAGGATTTAGTGCTTCGGATTTAGGATTTCATTTGTTGGAGTGTTTCTCCTCCTTAAACTTCACATCCTGCTTACTCTTACACACCGAACAATACTTCTTAAATCCCTCTGCATGTTCTTTCCATCCCTTACCTCTTTTATCCTGTCTATGAAAACGCAAAGTACCCAGTCGGTTTTTCGACTTCTTGCAAAACATGGCGAATACAGTGCGTTTTCCTCGTGGCATCTTGCTCAGGATACGGATTTTTGATCTATTTACAAGAAAAAAATTACATTTATTAAGGATACTGCGCAGTACAGACGTCCCAATGGGACGTCTCTGCGCCGCTATCGCGCCGCTTGCAAAAAATTAAACACACCATTGGCAGCTATGCACCCTTCTCCTGCAGCTGTAGCAAACTGAGCAAAATGATTTGAGCCGGAACTCACATCACCAGCTGCGAATACTCCACTAACTGATGTTGCCATGTCTTCTCCAACCTTCAAATGCTTCCTATCGTCCAATTCGCAACCCAAATTCTCCGCTAACTTGGTAGATGGAATTGATCCAACCTCAATGAACACTCCATCGACAGCCAACTGATCCGATCCATTAAATTCTTTATCCAGTTTAACTCCGGTAACAGTCTGCTCACCAAGGATTTCAACAACATTTGTCTCCAAAACAAACTCAACATTATCTTTTTTGTTAACTTCATCAACCCAATATGGTTCCGCCCTAAATTCATTACGTCGATGGATTAGATAAACTTTGTTTGCGACCTGGGCTGCAATCGCAGCACCTTCGACCGCACTATCCCCTCCTCCAATTACTGCAACATCTTTACCTTTATAGAAAAATGCATCGCACGTCGCACAATAAGTTACTCCTTTTCCGGAAAATTCATCTTCACCCGTGATTCCTAAGTGGCG
>CAZYBL010000099.1:0-298 GCA_964645805.1 uncultured Candidatus Peribacteria bacterium
ATAATGTCTATGGGTCTAACGGTTTAATAGGGCGGAGTAATGAGTATAAATATGAAAATGCGATAATCATAGGACGAGTTGGCGCATACTGCGGGGCAATTCAGTATGAGCGAAATAAATTCTGGGCATCAGATAATACTATTGTTGCCATCCCGAAAGAACGTGGACTCGAAGCATATTATTCATACTTATTGCGATTTATGAATCTCCGTAGATATGCAGGTGGTGCGGCACAACCGTTGTTAACTCAAATTACATTAAATAGATTGAAAGCGAAAATTCCAAAGAATATTCAATC
>CAZYBL010000099.1:308-552 GCA_964645805.1 uncultured Candidatus Peribacteria bacterium
TAGGAGTTGTTCTCTCTGCCTACGACGACCTTATTGAAAACAACAACCGCCGCATTAAGATTCTGGAACAAATGGCCCAGACCATTTATGGAGAGTGGTTCATCAAATTCCGCTTCCCTGGCCACAACAAGGTCAAGATGGTTGATTCAGAGTTGGGGAAGATTCCAAAAGGGTGGGACATTAAGTCGGTAGAAGATATATTGTCTTTCCATATAGGTGGTGGTTGGGGTAAGGAAAAAATGGA
>CAZYBL010000099.1:562-4817 GCA_964645805.1 uncultured Candidatus Peribacteria bacterium
GAATATTCTATACCCGCAAATGTTATAAGGGGCACAGATATCCCCTCAGCAAAACACCTCTCTATTGATAATTGTCCTTTGCGCTATCATACAGAATCGAATTTTAGAAAGAGGAGGTTAGAAAACAACGATATAGTGATGGAGGTATCAGGAGGAAGTTATGACCAACCCGTTGGCAGAGCGTTACTGATTAGCGAACAGCTTCTTGAAACCTTTGATGACGAGGTAATATGTGCGAGTTTCTGCAAAAGGTTGACATTAACGGAAGCCATATTAAAGCCTTGCATATTTTTGTTGCACCTTGAATCAATATATGAAAATAGAAAAATCGAGAAATATCAAGTTCAATCAACAGGTATTAAAAACTTTAAGGTTGATTTTTTCCTGAAGCAAGAAAAACTTCTAATACCTACCAATGAGTTGCAGGAACGGTTTGTTGATATTGTTGGACCCTTAATGAATCAAAAAGACATATTGGGCGCAAAAAATAGTATCCTTTCAAAAAGCAGAGATTTACTTCTTCCCAAACTCATATCAGGAGAAATAGATGTAAAGGATATGGATATTGATGTCGGAGATGTAGATGACAGGTAATTATTCAGAACAACAGCTCATAGAGAAAGCGGCGATTGAGGTATTTGAAGCGCTTGGATATACGCACCAGAATTGCTATGAGGAGACTTTTGGTGCAAACGGCACTTTGGGTCGCGAGATCTCTATGGACGTTATTCTCGTATCACGTCTCAAGGACGTCCTAAAGAAACTCAACCAGAGCCTGCCAGAGGAATCTATCACGCTTGCTGTAGAAGAGCTGACAAAAGACCGAAGCACGCTGAATCGAACAGTTGCGAATCGTGAAATATACAAGGCCCTACGCGACGGAGTTAAGGTATGCGTTCGCAAAGACGATGGAAGTGAAGAACAGGAGGTCGTTAAGGTTATAGATTTTGACAACCCAGACAACAACGATTTTTTCGTTGCTTCACAGCTCTGGATTACAGGCGAGATGTATAAAAGACGGGCCGATTTAGTCGGCTATGTGAACGGCCTACCTCTTATTTTTGTTGAACTGAAAGCATCCCATAGGCGGCTCAAGAACGCTTATGACGACAATTTGACCGATTATAGAGATACAGTCCCCCAAATCTTCTGGCATAACGCCTTTATTATCCTGTCCAATGGCTCAAAGAGCAGAATCGGAACGGTTACGGCCCGGTGGGAGCATTTCAGTGAGTGGAAGAAGATTGACTCCGAAGGCGAAGAAGGCATCGTCTCTCTGGATACAATACTCAAGGGGACGTGCGAGAAGAAGCGATTTCTCGACCTGCTTGAAAACTTCATCATATATCAGGATATAGGCGGGTCACTCATCAAAGTGCTTGCCAAGAACCACCAGTATCTCGGTGTCAATAATACCGTTCAAGCTTTTAAAGATAGGGACAAAACAAACGGCAAACTCGGAATATTCTGGCATACACAGGGGAGCGGCAAGAGCTTCTCGATGATATTCTTCTCCCAGAAGATACTGCGCAAATTCTACGGAGACTATACATTCCTTATCGTGACCGACAGAAAAGAATTAGACGAGCAGATATACAATAATTTCGCAAGCGTAGGTGCTGTAACAGAAGCAGAGGTTCACGCAGAGAACAGTAAACATCTCAAGCAACTACTGAAAGAAAATCACAGAAACATTTTTACTCTCATACACAAGTTTAGAACAGAGGATGATAAAGTATACCCTGTTTCTGAAAGCAAGAACATTATCGTGATTGCGGATGAGGCGCACAGAACACAGTATGATCAGTTAGCGATGAATATGCGCAAGGCCCTTCCTAATGCTTCCTTCATAGCCTTTACCGCAACCCCTCTTATAGATGGTGAAGAACGGACGAAGAATGTATTCGGTGAATACGTCAGTATTTATAGCTTTAAGCAATCGGTAGATGATAAAGCCACAGTCCCTCTCTACTACGAAAACAGAATCCCAGAGGTTCAGCTTACAAGCGAGACACTCAACGAGGACTTGGAGGAGATTATTGAGGATGCCTTCCTTGACGAGAAACAGGAAGAAAAACTCATCAGAGAGTTTGCCCGCGAATATCACATAATTACAAGAGATAGCCGCCTTGAGAAGATATCGGAGGATATAGTCGCCCATTTTGCAGAGCGGGGGTATCGGGGCAAGGCGATGGTGGTTTCTATCGACAAACCAACAGCGGCAAGGATGCATGACAAGGTCAAAAAGCATTGGAAGCTGTATGTCAAAAAACTCGAAGGCGATCTGAAGAAGGCAAAGACAGAAGAAGAACAGCATGAGACATATACTGCGATGAAGTATATGCAAGATACGGATATGGCTGTTGTAGTGAGTAGCGGCCAGAACGAGATAGAGCAGTTCAGAAGGCTCGGTCTCGATATCAAACCGCATAGGAAGAGGATGAATCAAGAGGATTTGGCCACGAAATTCAAAGACTCTGATAATCCCCTGCGCATCGTTTTCGTGTGCGCAATGTGGATGACTGGCTTTGACGTCCCCTGCCTCTCCACACTATATCTGGATAAGCCGATGCGTAACCATACCCTGATGCAGACCATTGCACGGGCCAATAGAGTATTCGCTGACAAGCCCAATGGCCTTATAGTCGACTATGTCGGCATATTCCGCAACTTACAGAAGGCACTTGCAATCTACAACCCTGGTGGGGGGGAGATAGGCTATCCTGTCAGACCTAAAGAGGAACTGCTCAAGGAATTAGGCGAGGTAATCAAGCAGGTCGAAAATATCTGCGCAAGAGAGCATATTAATATCCAAAAGATTATGACCGCAGAAAGACTGGAGACTGTCAAATTGCTTGATGATACGGTCGACATCCTCGTGGCTAAAGAAGGCCTCAAGAAGGAATATCTTACGTTAGCAAACAATATACGGCGATTATATAAGGCAATTTTGCCAGATCCGGAGGTCGAGAGACACAAAGCTAAGTATATGCTATTTAAGACACTGGCCCATAAAATCAGGTCGCTCGCTCCTGGGGTAGAGATAACAGATGTGCGGGGCAAGGTTGAAGATTTATTAGATAGGTCTATCGAAGCAAAGGGCTATTTCATTAAGCCATTGGTCGAGGCTAAGATTGATTTAAGCAAGATAGATTTCGATGCCATAAAGAAAAAGTTTATTGATAGCCGCAAGCATATCGAAGCCGAGAAACTAAAGAGCGCTATAAGCCAGAGGCTGACAGCTATGTTTCGGCTTAACAAGTCACGAATCTCGTTTTTGGAGAAATTCCAAGAGCTTCTCAACGAATACAACTCTGGCTCTATCAACGTAGAAGAGTTTTTCAAGAAGTTGATGGAATTTGCGAAAGGTCTAAACGAGGAAGATAAACGGGCCATATCGGAGAAACTGACCGAAGAAGAACTGGCCATCTTTGACCTGCTCTATAAGCCGAGACTCTCAAAGAAAGAGCAGGGCAAGGTCAAGGCCGTGGCTCACAAACTACTGGAGAAGCTAAAACGCGCAAAGCTGGTTTTGGATTGGCGTAAGCGTCAACAGACACGAGCCGATGTGTTCCTGACTATCCAGAACATACTGGACGAGGGCCTGCCAGAATGCTATACGAAGCCAGAGTATGAGGAGAAATGTACACTTGTTTATCAGCATGTGTATGATTCATATTACGGGTCAGGGAAGAGTGTTTATGCGGTAGTGTAAATGGAGACGAGTATAAAAATACCAGAATTTCATACAGTCAAAAGTGTTTTGCGGAAATGGGTATTGTGTTATCCACGCATTACTAAAATATATTTATACGGTTCTTACATTACAAAAAGCAAGAATCCTCCAGATGACATAGACATAGCAATAGAGATAGACAGTTTGGATAACGATACAGCACTGGGGTATTGGTGTTCTGAAGGAAGCAAAATGGAGCAACAGCTGGAAGCCCTTATAAAGTACAATGTGGATTTAGAATGGTTTGATGCTCAAGAGACACCTACTGTCAGGAGAGGTTTGGAAGCGGGTTGCATAACCATATATGAAAGGCAGAATGTGAGATGGCCAAACAGTTAAAAGAGGCACTTCCCCCGTCAGAGGAGCTATTGCAACTTGAGCCAGAAGAAATCGCTGTGTTTCTTCTGGATTATCTATGCGATAGTGACGATAACAAGAAAGGTAACCTTAATCGTTACAATTTTACTCTCGATGACAATATAGCACGATATGCAGGCGATAAAAGGGAAGAAGTGGGTA
>CAZYBL010000100.1:0-4640 GCA_964645805.1 uncultured Candidatus Peribacteria bacterium
ATTCCAGCGGTGACCTCTTGTTCCAAACAGAGAACTGCCAGCATTGCTTCGACATAATCGGATCTAAAGATTGCAGATACTGCCAAAGTGTAATTGATGTTAAAGATTGTTTGGATATTTATCACGTTGGATGGGCAGAGCTGATGTATGAATGCCATGCGATCAGCAACGGATACCAATGCTTCGCGTGCCACTTTACATACGATAACTCCAACGCACTTTATTGTGACTGCACTCAGAACTGCAAAAACGTGTTTGGTAGTTGCGGCTTAAATCAACAGGAGTATTGCATTCTGAATAAAAAATATTCCAAAGAGGAGTACAACGAGCTTGTTCCAAAGATCATCGACCATATGCAGAAAACTGATGAATGGGGTGAGTTTTTCCCAATGGAATACTCTCCATTTGCTTATAACCAATCCAGAGCACCGGAATTCTTTCCACTTACAAAAGAGGAAGCTAAAGCCGAAAACATAAGATGGTCGGACTACACGCCACCTGATCCAAATGTTGAAAAAACCATTGCTGCAACAGCCTTGCCTGATTACATTTCTGATATTCCCGATGACGTTCTCAATTGGGCAATTAAATGCGAAGCCACATCCGTACCATACCAAGTGATAAAAAGGGAGCTCGATTTCTACAGAAAATCTAATCTACCTCTTCCCCACAGGCATCCAAACCAACGCTATATCGATAGAATTGCTATGAGAAATCCGTGGAAGCTATTCGAAAGAAATTGCTCTAAATGCAGTAAAAACATTCAAACAACGTATGCCCCCGAAAGACCGGAGAAAGTGTATTGTGAGGAATGCTACCTTAAAGAGATTTACTAATGTCACCCCGAGCTTGTCGAGGGGTGGCTGAAGTTTATTGAAAACTCCAATAATTCTGTAAACTAGTTGCGCAACTAGTTTACTAATATTCAACTCGAATTTTTGGGAGCCGTCAGTCACTTGTCCAGCGACCAGTGACCAGTGACCCCCAATACAAACTTTACTTTAGCTCATATGTAAGACTCACATTCACACTCACCTCCTGCTCACCACTTGGCAACGGCGGTGCAACATGACCTCCTCCACCCAATCCCATTTCTGCATCCATCATCATAACTTTTTAGTACCTGGGAACCCCATAGCCACCTTCTCCGAAGCCTTTTAATTTGCCCAATTTCTTACCCAACTGAGCTGCAAGTGCTGCTGCTTTTTCCTGGCCGTTAATAATGGCCTTCTCGCGCGCCTGAGCACGCAATTCCTCAGGATCATCAATTGTAAAATTAACGCTCCCAGCCTGATTTGCGCCTGCGGAAGTGGCAGCGCCTAAGATTGCAGTCATGTTATCTAAGTTTCTGACTTTAACGCGCACATTCTGCGTCGCTTCAAAACCTTGATCGATTCTTTTGCCTTCATCCCAATCGTAAGAAGGGTTTAAGTTCAGATACTGAGTGACAATGTCTTTGTCTTCAACCCCCTGAGCTTTAACTGCATCGATTACTGCTGTCATTTTGTCTGCAAGAATCTTCATAGCTTCCTCTGCAGTTTCCTGCCTTCCGGTTTGCACTCCAAAATTAAGTTCGCCAATGTCAGGGTTGGCCATTACTTTTCCTTCACCGCTAACACTAATCGTAAGCTGATCCATATGACGTGTTTCGACTCTCTTTCCGTAAACAAATGAGCCGCCAAGGATTACTGCGACAAGAAGAATTGCAATGCACTTGCATCCTGGTCTGCTGCAACATGAGTCCATGAGTATGTGGGGGAATGATAGAGCTGAAGTATAAGTGAATAGTTAAAAGTTAATAGTGAAAAGTTTTCTTAGATATGTCCAAATATAAATAGCCACTTTTCACTATTCACTATTCACTTTTAACTTGTTCATACCCCCTTTTCTCCAGCGAATACGCCAATTCTCTATCTCCAGACTCCACTATCCTCCCCCCAATCATCACATGCACACGGTTTGGTTTGATGTAGTCGAGGATGCGGGCGTAATGTGTGATGATTAGGCAAGAGAAAGTCGAAGGTCTAAGGTCAAAAGTTTGATCGAACGTCAAAGGTCCAAGGTCTTTTGACTTTCGACTTTTGACCAAGCCTTCGACTTTCGACTTTTGACTTTCAATTGCTTGTTGCTCATCAATCTTCCTAAGACTATTTACTCCCTCAGCAACTACTTTCAACGCATCCACATCCAACCCCGAATCAGTCTCATCCAACAATGCAAACTTCGGCTCCAACGTAATCATCTGTAAAATTTCTGCCTTCTTTTTTTCTCCTCCACTGAATCCTTCATTAACTGATCTGTCGGAAAATGAATGATCGATACCAAGTTGATCCATCTTCTGCTGCAGCAAAGCCTGGAAAGTGATAGGGGAAATTTCTTTTTTGTAATTTTTGTACGCCGCATGCAAAAAACTTCTAAGCGAAACCCCGCTGATCTCACGTGGATACTGGAAAGCCATGAACATTCCCATTCGAGCTCTCTCGAAAGGCTCCATATCGAGTATGTTTTTTCCTTCGAAAAGAACTGACCCCTGAGTTACCTCATAATCCGGATGCCCCATAAGAACATTGGCCAAAGTCGATTTTCCGGAGCCATTTGGGCCCATAAGAGCATGGATCTCGCCCTGAGGGACTTCTAGGTCGATTTCATGCAAGATTTCTTTTCCATCGATTGATGCTTTTAGATTGCTAATCTTGAGCATAAAATGAATAATGAATAGTGAAAAATGAATAATTGGCACCTTATAATACACATAATTATTCATTATTCATTCTTAATTATTCATTTATTATTCATTAGTGCCAAAAGTAAAATTCAGGTCCAAAGGCTCTAACGACGAAACTGAAGTCGATGAAGGCACAACTCTGCTAGAGGCAGCACAGAAATGTGGTGCACCGATGGAATTCGCATGTGGAGGAAACGGATTTTGTACAACTTGCAAATGCAAAATTAAAGCGGGGGCGGAAAACTTAAGTCCGCGTAATGATCGGGAAGAAAATATGGGAGTTGTTGAAGAAGATGAGAGACTCGGGTGTCAGGCGGAGGTGAAGGGGGATGTTGAGGTGGAGATAATTGAAGAGTGAATTGCAGAAAGCAAAGCTTTCTGCACGCGCGACGGCGCCGTCGCGCGTACGGCGCAGAGCGCCGTAATTCAATAGCTTGCTAATGCCTCAATCTTCCCCTTAACCCCTTCATCATACGGCTCAATCATATTCACCTTCTTATAAACATAAACTGCCTTCTCTATATCTCCAACCTTCTCACAACTTTTCGCAAGAAGCCTCAGCAATTCCGTATTACGACCATTGCGGGTTGTTGCTTTTTCCAGGCATTCAATTGCTTCGGGAAATCTTTGCGCTGCAAAAAGCGATTTTCCTAAGCTTGCAAGTCTTTCTTGGTTGTTTGGATCCTTCTCGAGAGCTTTCTGGTAAGCACTACATGCACGTTCATAACTTCCCTGACGATAATATGCTACTCCGAGATTTGAATAGCATGATGCATCATCAATGTGACTTAGGATCTCTTTATACATTGCCTCCGCTTTCTGATCGCGTCCGAGTTTAAGATAAAGCAGCGCAAGCTTTGCCCTGGCTTCATGCGCATCGGGCTTTGCAGTAAGGGCCTGAATATAGGAGCTTTCCGCTTCACCAATTTTTTCCCGGGCCTCCGCACGTTCAGCAGCATTAATAAGAGTCCTGACTTTCTGCAACTGAATTGCAGTCGTTCTACCATTTTCCTGAGGCTTTTCCGCTGCCGATTCCGGCATAAGCTCCGCACCCCTATCTTCAACTGACCTGATTCGTTGTTTAACACTTCTAACATATTTGCGGACAGATCTGTTCTTCAGAGCTATACGACCGCCTATGATCGCAAATATCACGAAGAAAGAGCCGATGAAGACTAGGGCATAAACCAACGGTTGATGAGGCTAGCACTGAGCCAAGCATGCTGCAATAGTAAAACTTGTTTAACAGATAGATCTGTTTCTTGTACTGCGCTACTGCGCTACTGCGCTCTCACGATCTTTACTAACTGATAAAACAAATCTCTGCGCTAATAGCTGCCTATGCGCATTTGTATTCAACCCTTTAACCAATTCCGTCAAAGCCTTTACATTCTCATCATCCGAATCCGAAACCTGCTCTCTAAGTGCTAAAGATAGGTGCATCAAAAACTGTCTGGAAAGAACTCCGCGTTCTTTCAGCGGTTCCAAAAGTCCTAATCTTTCCCTGACTGACTTTGATTTCCAGAAAGATACTGCCTTGCTATGCATTAAGCGTTGTTCACGCAAAAGGTCAGGATCATTCCTTAGTCCTATTAGCGTTCCAGGTGCGCCTTGAGATAAATGCAGAATAAATTGAGCATCGTCTTCCGAAACATCTTCGAGCAGAGGTTTTAGTTCCGCTGGTGTTAGATTATTAAAACCGATGCATCTGGTTCGCGAAACTACAGTTGGTAGGAGTGAAGATTTTGACTGTGATGTAAGAATGAAAACAACACCCTGCGGCGGCTCTTCAAGAATTTTAAGGAACGCATTCGCAGCTTCAGCCTGCATTCTTTCAACTGATCTAACCAAGCAGCATCTCCATTTGCTCGTCCCAGTTTCATAGAGCCTATCCTGCATTGATCTAATATCATCA
>CAZYBL010000101.1:0-4524 GCA_964645805.1 uncultured Candidatus Peribacteria bacterium
TTTAGTAGGTTTGAATGCAATGTTATCTTTTGGGAGGTCACTTTTAACTTTTAACTTTTCACTCTTCACTTCCTCGTCTGCTCTAATTCCTAATGCTTCCACTGCCATTTCGACAATGTCAGTCATCGGCAATTCGGCTCCATAAGTTACGCAAGGAATACCCATCTCATCACAAGCCTTTTGGAGCGCTGCGAGTCCCTCCTTATCATTAGGCCCTGCGCGTCTTACAAAAACTTTTAAGTGCTTTAGATTTTGCTGATGTTTCTTAAGTGCTTTGATTATTCCTGCAAAAGTCTTTTTTACGTCAGTAAAGTTTGCGATTCCTCCACCAATAATCAGCGCCTGGTCATCTGGATTCTTTTCAACTAATTTAAGAATCTCGGATGTATATGCTTCCATCTCATCAGTAGTTGGATTGCCTGACCATTCGCCATAGTTTGCAAGTTCTTTGGGATCAGCTTGAGAGGTTATCGCATCAGCATAAATAATCGATGCTCCACCACCGGCTACCATTGTCCATATTCTTCCCTTAGGGTTTAGCAAAACAAACTTAAGTGAACTCCCACTCTTTGAATCCATTTCTTTAATACGTTCTTCTTCCGGAGTAATCAGAGTTCCAAATCCGAGTGGTAACTTAAGATTTCCCCAATGCGCATGTTGTCTGAATGCGGCGGAGCTATCGACTCGGGCAACTGTATCAAGCAGATATATTTTACCGTCAACTTCGGTAAGTGGATTAAATTCAAGATAAGGCAAGTCAAATGTTCTGAATAACTGAAGTAGACCTTTAATAGTTGATTGAAGTTGAGGGTTGATAGTTGATTGTCCTACGGACACGTAGTGTTGAAGGTTAACTTGTTGATCAAGTGAAACTCTGATTGTAGTTATAGATTCACCCTGATCTTCAATATCAACTCCACCCTTCTCGGAAAAATTAATAACATCATTCTCACGTTCACAAGTGAAACTCAAATAATATTCATTCTGGTGTTCAATAAATGGTTCAATTAGAAAATGATTAAGCTTGCCAATTCTTTCTCCTATCATCACTTCTTTGCCCCGATAACTCTCGATCCAAGCTCTGCATTCATCCCAATCCTGAGCGACTTTTACATACCCAAGCTTCCCACGCTTCCCGAACATCTCATCTACTTTGGCGACGATTCTACTGTTCCTCAGCCAGCTGTGCTGATTAGGTAGAATCTCTAAATTTGTATCGGGATTGACCGAAGCAAACCTGATTTCGGGTTTGCTGGGCATATTAGATGACCAATTTGCTGCAATCAGTGCCTTTGCCTGCGCTTCTCGGATGGGCTTTTGGGCCATAAGGAAGCGTATATTTGCAGAAAAGTGCCCTTTTGGCTATGAAAAAGGGGGAGTTTGAGATAGTTATTTTGATGCTAATGCAGCGAACACCTGTATTGCGTATACAGGACCAAGTTCTCTGGCGACATCATCGAAACCTAGTTTTAATATCTGTTTTTTATTTGTTACACCAAGTCTTTTTACTAACCTTTCAGTAGCCACGCGTGATATACCAGGCAATATGTCTGACGGTCTGTGGGGTAAACCTGGGGCTCTAGGTTGGTTCATGTGGCCGGGATCGTACTCTGAAATTTGGATTAATCAAGAGAAACTGACTCTGATTTTGATGTAGATATACCCTCCCCCCCAGGGGTGGGAAGCTGTTGGTGGGTGGGGCGCTACTTAATAATGTGTCACATTCAAAACAGCGTCAATATCATTTTAAAAAAAACTTTAACCCTCTCCCACTTTTTCGCTTGAACTAGGGATGTTTGACGTTCCCCCTCAGGGGGGAACAACATTAATTATGCTTTATCAATCAAAGAGTCAAGTGTGGGGAGTTTGGATACCAGCATTTCAGGTGAATTGGCCTCCATAAACTTCTTCACTTCTTTATACAAAGGATGATGCTTGTCTATTTCTTCTTCTGGAGGCATATCAGCCATCATGGTTTCTATAAGTTCTAGATTAGCTTGCATTTGTTCGTAAGGAGGCTGGAATCCTTCTACTTCCATTTCCTTAAGTACTTGTTTGTTATCGAAGTGACTTCTTAGTGGTTTAATAAAATGATTACGGATGTATCCAACTGTTGTATGTCCCACATCTATCACTTCATTGTACATCTGGGCAAAACAGATACGTATTCCAAGGAATTTACCAACAAGATGTATAACAACAAGTATTTCTCTGGATAAATTATCTTCATCTGAGTCTAGTGAAGTTGATAATGCCTCCATCATTTCGTTTATTTTATTTGCATACATTACAAAAGGTTCCAAACAGATTCCTTTAAGTGAAGGTGCTCCATCTAAAGATTTGGTTTGGAGTATTTCTCTCCAGTTATCTTGTATCCAGGTTCTAAAGTCGTGCAACTTTCTTTCATGTACTTGTATGTTTGTAAGTAGATCGTGTCGGTCTTCCGCATTGCAAGCAATCTTTGATCGAATGTCTGATTCCATGCGCTCATCGAGTCTATGCACTGCGCTTACCATTTTGGTCATACAAACGGTTACATTCTTAACACCGCGCTTATCTGAAAGCTCCATAATGCTTCTTAGTAATTCAAGAGCGGTTAACTTATATTTATTTTTGCACTCTCCAAAGAATTCTTGCCACTTGGTAACCTTTTCCTCGGTTTCTTTTTCAAGCCTTGCCTTCTCCGCATCTCCTATACCTACTCTCCATTTTTTAAGCTTTTTATTCAGATCTCTGATTTCTTCTGCCCATTCTACTAAAACAAATGTTTCTCTTTGATAAGAGTGTTCTTCATGAAAAGTCTTTCGATATGCGCTATAAGCATCGTACACCCCTGCTTCGAGGCGAGGCAGTCCTGTATCTTTATCTTCAGCGGCTTCCCTGGAATATAATAATTTTCCATTAGGAAGTACGATCAGTCTGAAGTTATTAAAATGAATTGGCTTTGAATTATGAAGCATTTCTTTAAGATCCAGAACGGCTTTCTCCTTTTTTTTAAGTCTATCATCAGGTCTATCGTTTTTGTCGAATGTTAGAATACCAAGTGCTTCAAAAACTCCATCTGGTATTCTGCTTGGATCGATAATCACAGCCCTTACTGGTACCGGTAGGTTAGTGCTCTCCTTTTTAGCAATATAATCATGTGGATTTGACCAAAGAAGCATAGCCCTTTTACCAATTCCCTTTTTTGATTTTGTTACGGTTTCAACAAATTCGTCTCGATCTTCTTTAGGTACATTAAAATATGGTTGAAATTTTTGATCCCATAATCCAGTTGTATCATATATACCACCATTACTATGTTGAAAATTAAAATAATCGACCTGGCGATTATGATTATATGCCGCCCTCCGTTCCATATCGTACCACTTAGGATGTAGCTTTCTATCAATATATCTAAGGGCTCTATTAATTCGTTGTTGTATTAAATAGCGCTCATAAGGAACAAGTCTGGGATCCTGAAGACGTTCTTCGAGTATTGCAACATCTAGTAGTTTGGCATCGCGTTGCTTAGTATATTCATCACGTCTTTTTTCGTAAGTTGGAGTCGTATATCCCATAGTTGACAAAATACTCTATGTTAGTCCGGTGTCAATCAGAAAGCCTTCCTAAGTATCGGCATCACATCAATCAAATCAGTAATCGTATGGTCAGGCTGTTCAATTTCTTCCTCAGGAATCTCATCTTTAAATTTACTATTCCTAAACCATATAGTAGTCATACCGCACTCATTACCATTCCTAATCTCGCGTTTGATTCTATCTCCGATCACGAAGAACTTGGTTTCAGGAACGCATTGGCCTTGACAATGCTTGAATAACTCAACAGTTTTCTCCGGCTCCACAATTACTTCCTTAAAATATTTCTCTATATTCAAACTTTTGATTTTCGCTTTTCTTTTTTCTTTACCTTTTGCAATTAGAAACAACGTCAGGTCAGGCACTAACTGAAGGCTACGCAAAATATCTTCTGCTCCATCCATTAGTCTTTCCTCCTCTGAGTTGTAGATTGTCCTGTTGAAGTCAAAAATTACTGCGATCATAATGTGATTATACAAGAATCGTGTTAGTTAAATACTTTTGAGTGTGTACCAGTTCGGATTAACACAAGGATAAGTTCTTTGTGCGAGTATTGATATACTAACACCCAATCATCTTTGATATGACATTCTTGATATTTGGTCATTTCGCCTTTGAGAAAATGGTTTTTGCATTTTTCCGGAAGCCGTTCCCCATTTGCTAGCTTCGTAATTATATTTTCAAGTTTTTTCAAGTCATACTGACCAGACCTAGCAATTCTTTTGTAGTCACGACGATATTTTTTCAGGCGCACAATGCTATATTTCTTCTTTGTCATCACCCTCGAGTATATCCCTGTGCAGCTCCTCAATGGAATCATATCTCTTGCCAAATTTGATTGCTTCTTCGGTTTCCCTGATGATTTCAGCTTCCTCCTCTGGAGTAAATCCATTCTCGGTGAGGATTCTGAAGGGAATTCCTTCATGAATGACAATCTGTCTGAGAT
>CAZYBL010000102.1:0-4483 GCA_964645805.1 uncultured Candidatus Peribacteria bacterium
CCGAAGGTCCTCTCGGGAGTTGACTTTTGTAGAAAAAGAGATGATAATTATTCTTAACAATGACGCCTCCAGAGCTACCACCAGCCCCGAGAGAGGTGGATCATGCAAGAACGCTTGCCGGTGCTATGGTTGTGCGCAAGTTGGAGAAAGAACTGACCGAAAGTATGCAGATGGTTTTATTTTTGCGTGTTTCTGATGCTTTGGTTCATGCCAAACAAAAAATTACTGCCGAACTAAAACCTATTATGCAGAGAATGGAATTAGACAACTCTGTTCCAGATGAGGTTGTTGATGAGAGGGCAGTGGAGATATTGCAACAAGTGCTAACTCTTGTTATACATTATGCAACTGAGGTTCATTCAATTAAGTCTGGTAAATACAAAGGAGAAAGTGTTTGCCGTGTAGGTGCGCCTGCTGATCTTAAAAGAAAAAATGAGTTGTATTTATCGACAGGGCCCAGGGATGTTAAATTGAGTTGTGATGATGCTAGTAGGATAAATTTTCAAGTAGAATATATTAACGACGAAGAGTTCAGAAATGGCAGACCCGAAGTTGGGGCGCAAGTTTCTTTTGTGCCAGATAATTATCCACCAAGTCAGTGTGTTTGGGTGGAGGTTTAGGTTTCAACTTTACCATGGACAGCTTCTATAGCTTGCTGGGGATCATCTATACGAACCGCTTTATCTGCACCAGTTCCAACTACCAAAGCAGCTAGTGCCGCATAGTATTCAACTTCTTCTGGTTGCATATCAGGATCATGGACTCTGACTTCAATATTTCTAAAAGCTTCTTGCGATGCAGCTTGTTCTTCTGGGGTTAAAGAATCTGCTCTGCGGATATTTAATTCTGTCATAGTGAGACTCTATTATTATGGATTGGGGTTGTAAAGTAATGTCTTAGCCTTTCGCACAATACTTTTGATATTGTTCTCTAACTTCTTCAGCTAAATCGTTCATTAGTTCAATGTCTTCTTGGCTTGATGCATCAAGATTAAACAAATGTGTGTATCTGGAATGTGCACCTCTGATAAAATCGAGTAATTCTTTGCCTTCTTCTTCAGGCAGAGTGGGTCCAACTGCCAAGAGTGCATCCCACATTTCATAAAACGTAGGTTGTGTAGTTTCTGCTTTGGCTGCGGGTAGTGCTTCAGTTACCATGGCATACGGACTTTACTGATTGGGATACTTTGCGTCAAATATATTTTGTAGCCAGGTTGTTCCCCCTATAGGGGGAACCCCGAACAACCCTAGTTTGAGCGGAAAAGTAGACGGTGCACAAAGTTTGTACGGAAAATGGTGTTGACTGGGGTTTTGGGAGTGCCACCATATGGAACTGCTGCCCGCCCACCCTCGCCTTAACCCTCCCCAGGCTTGCCGGCCGTAGCCGCTATTGGTGTAGCGCCATCCTACGCCCCGCATGCGCGGGGGCTTCGGATGGCGGCCTCCGCTGCGCGAAGGCCGGGGGGAGGGTGTATCTACACTTCGGATTTTTCCTTTGAATATGTCTATGAAATGTTTGACCTTTATGCTTTCAAAAGGTTAAAGTCCTTTGCGAGAAGCCTAGCAAGCTGTACTTTCAGCCAAAAGGCTAGCTCGTGTCTTATCTTATGTTCCTGCTCGAAGTCATTTGACCAATCGAGCTTCAAGAACCTCCAAGTCTAAAAAATGTGTAAAGGTCTAATTGCAAAGAAATCCGGCATGTCCAGGGTCTTCCTTGAAACGGGAGAGGCTGTGCCTGTTACATATTTAGAGGTTGAACCTAATGTGGTTGTGCGAACCAAAACCGAAGATAAAGATGGATATAATGCAGTAGTTCTTGGGGTTGGTCCTAAAAAGTGGAAGACAAGGAAAGGAAAAGAACATACAAAGTATCGTGTTCAAAAAGAATGGCAGGTTGAATCACTGGAAGGTTTAGATCCGGGGACTGAGCTAACTGCTAAGTCTATCCCAGCTGAAAGCGTGGTAACGGTTTGTGGGGTTAGCAAAGGTAAAGGTTTCCAGGGTGTTGTTAAGCGCCATGGATTTCATGGTGGACCAAAAACCCATGGATCGCACAGTCACAGGCGAGCTGGATCCATTGGGATGTGCGCATTTCCTGGCAAAGTCCTTAAGGGCAAAAAAATGCCGGGGCGGACGGGGAATCAGAGAGTAACTTTGAATAAAAGACCGGTTATGAGTTGTGATGCGGAGAAGGGTGTAATTTGTGTAAAAGGACCTGTGCCTGGGCCAACTGGTGCGACTGTGTTTGTAACTGTTGAGTCTGCTCCAGAATCAAATGGTTAATTCGTTAATTTGTTAATTCGTTATGAAAATCGATGTATATACCGCTACCGGCACCAAAAAAGGAACTGCAGAGTTACCAGGATCTTTATTTGAAGCAAATATTAACGAAGGTCTGATGCATCAGGCGGTGGTCAGGCAACAGTGCAATCGTCGAACAGTTGTAGCTCATACGAAGGGAAGAGGAGAAATACAAGGATCAACAAGAAAACTATTTGCACAAAAAGGAACAGGAAGGGCGCGCAGGGGATCCGTCAGGAGCCCTTTGCTTAGGGGAGGAAGCAAAGCGTTTGGCCCAAAGAAAAGTGCTAATTACAGGAAGGAAATGCCAAAGGGAATGAGGAGGGCAGCGCTCAGGTCGTGTCTATCATTGCAAGCAAAGAGTGGAAAGATTATTGGGCTAGAGAATTACCCGGATACGATCAAGACAAAAGATATGATGAAGTTGCTTGAAAAATTACCAGTGGATATTGGGCGAAAGATTTTGTTTGTAACCCCCAAGCATCATCAGGCTTTAGTTCTTTCCGCCAGGAATATTCCCCATGTTAAAGCTTTGCAGGTTAGTGGGTTAAATCCGGAGGATGTACTTAGAGCGTGGAACATTGTGTTTGTGGTGGATGCGATTAAGGTGGCGGAGGAGTTGTTTGGGGCAGCTAAAAAGGGTACAAAGGAGACAAAGGGTACAAAGGAGAAAATTGTAAAATCTACTACCAAAAAATCTAAGTAATGGACTTATCAAAAGTCATCCTCGGCCAAGTAGTAACAGAAAAGGCAGAACGCCTGAAGAGTGATCGTACCTATACGCTCAGGGTCGCACCCAAAGCAACTAAGGTTGATATCAAAGCTGCTCTTAAGAGGTATTATGATGTTTATGCAACTTCGGTCAGAGTAATGCGTGTAATGCCGAAGAGTAGGAATTTCCGCGGAGGTGTAATGCAAAAGAGACATCCTTATAAAAAAGTTCTGGTTACGTTGGAATCAAAGAGTAAGCCTTTAGATATTGCTACGTTTAAAACATGATTTTATCTCATTCTAGTATCGGCTTTTGTATGTATTGTGGGTCATTGGTCACTGGTCACTGGTCACTGGTAGATAATCAAATGACCAGCGACTTCTGCCTTCTCTCACAGCATTCTCAAACTCATTCATGCCTATAAAAAAGCTCAAACCAACGAGCCCAGGACGTAGACGCATGACAGTCATGACGACAGATCACTTGACCAAGAAGAGACCAGAAAAGCGCTTAACAAAGGGAAAAAGAAGCCTTAGCGGTAGGAGTGCTTCTTCAGGCCGCATCACGGTCAGACATCGTGGCGGAGGTCATAAGAGGCTTTACAGAGAAATAGACTTTAAGAGGTCAGACAAACTTGGAATCCCCGGAAAAGTTGCAGCGATTGAATACGATCCAAATCGTTCAGCTTCAATTGCGCTTATTCATTATGTTGATGGAGAGAAAAGATACATTATTGCTCCGGATAAACTGGCAGTTGGAGATCAGGTTGTGTGTGGCGAGCGCACAAAAGTAAAGACAGGAAACAGAATGCAACTCAAACACATTCCAACTGGTTACAAGATTTATAACATCGAGCTTACTGCAGGTAGAGGCGGGCAGATAGTTCGCTCTGCAGGTTCAAGTGCAACTCTTATGGGTATTGATGGGTGTAATGCGATGATTCAGTTACCAAGCGGAGAAGCCAGGAAAGTCAGGAGTGATTGTATGGCTTCAGTTGGAACAGTTAGCAATCCAGAGCATAACTTAGTTCGCATTGGAAAAGCTGGAAGGCAAAGATGGCTTGGACGCAGACCTCAGGTTCTTGGAAAATCCATGAACGCCGCAGACCATCCACATGGAGGTGGAGAAGGTCATGCACCGGTTGGTATGAAGAAGGGTCCCAAGACTCCTTGGGGAAAGAAGGCATTGGGAGTAAAGACAAGGAAGATCAAGAAGTATTCTAATGATTTGATTGTCCGCCGTCGTATTCGAAAGAAACGTAAACGCTAATTTCCCATTTTATCTTATGTCAAGATCCCTAAAAAAAGGCCCCTACGTAGATGAGAGACTTCTCAAGAAAGTTATGAAAATGATGGAAGCAAGCGAGAAGAAGATTATAAAAACCTGGGCACGCGACTGCGATATTCCACCGGAATTTGTTGGCTTCACATTTGGTGTCCACAACGGAAAGGACTTTGTTCCAGTCTACGTG
>CAZYBL010000103.1:0-4347 GCA_964645805.1 uncultured Candidatus Peribacteria bacterium
TCTAATAGAGTCTAGAATCTTCTTAGGCTTTCACATGTTCTTTTTAGTATCACCAGTTTGGAGGGTGGTTCCATGCAAAGGGTATTAGGATTTTGTTTGGTCACGATAACACTTTTCGTAGTGGCCATATGGGGTGTCGAAAAGAAGGAAGAGCGCGAGCGCGAGCTAATCAGCGCCGCAACTTCTGGTTATCTCCCAGCGGTTGAGCCGAAGGAGGTATCGATCGAAGATCAGATCAATGCTGCTCCTAAGATCATTGTGCTCCGTGGCGAGCCAGTGATTATCATAGCAACGTTCACTCTGGTGGGTGATTGCTCTGATGAACAACTTCTTGCATGGCGTGATCGGATCGTGGAATGGAGCAATCGAGAATGCCAAGCAGTAGGCGTAATTCGACCCGTTTATCGTGAGAACAGTAAGGGTGAAATCGTGCGCAGGGTGACAATCATTGCTGTCCCGATTGAAAAGTACCCTGCGAACTCTCTCACTTGACGATCGAGGGGCAAGAAAGCCCAAACGAACGCCGTCCCGGTTTACCGGGGTGCGGCGTTTTCTTGACTTAATTGATTATAAAAGAAAGAATCTAGGTTAGGTTTCTAAACAACTTTCACATAGTTCTTTGTTCCATAGGGAGGAAGAGAAGATGAAAAAGCAGGATATAGTATTAGGTTTGTTGCTGTTGATTCTGTTTGCATTAATGGTGCCACAAATTGGGTACTTATGGTGGGCAGAACGTACGGCAAAAGCAAATGCCAAGGCAGAGCTCGAGGCTCGTGCTCAGAGGTGCCTGACGGCGCCGCCGAAGATTCTTCGCTACGATGACGGGTCCGCGAAGATAATCTTCATCTTGGATGGAATATGTTCGAAAGAAGACGAGGGCAAATGGAAAAAGCACGCTTGCTGCTGGGCCAGAGAACATGGTCTGAATGAGGAAATTTACGAATACATGATGATCCCGTTTAGCGATAGTGCTACGTGGAGAAGAATCATGTATGACGTTGATAACTTCTCCGTAGACGTGTGAAAGGCACGGAAGCCAACTCAAGCGCCACCCGCGGGTGGCGTTTTGATAGTGGTGTTCCCCCCTACTTGTCCTGAGCTTGTCGAAGGAGGGGAGAACGTCAAAGAGCCTCCCGAAGGGACCCCTTTGGGGCTAGTTCAAGGGAAAAAGTCGAAAGTCTAAAGTCGAAGGCATGGTCAAAAGTCGAATGTCAAAAGACTTTAGACCTTTGACCTTAGACCAAACTTTTGACCTTAGACCTTTGACCCCCCAAGTTTCTATCCCATCATCCCATCAACAGTTTCACGCAAATCATTTCTCCTCGCTTTACCCAAAGAATCTTCTACGCGATCTTTAATGATTTCATACTGATCTAAGATGCTTTCTAGATTATCGCAAACACTATTATCGATTTTACATTTCTCCCAAAGTACCAGAAATTCGTTTCTCATTTGGAAGTATGCGTCTACAGTGCCTTTCTCGACCTCAACTCCTTCTTGCCAAAGCAGAGATACAATCTCTGGGAACACTTCAATTATTCTTCCTGCCCTTGCGTATATATCTTCAATTTTTATAGGAGCAGCTTTATGTTGGCCATCTGGTAAATCAGATAGAAGTTTTTCTACACTACCAATTAACTGTCGTAAGTATTGAGAGAGGAATTGCATTTCTTCTTGTGATGGTTCCTGCAATTTAATATAAGAATGTTGGCCATTTAACCAGCCGATACTTCTTTCCATGAATAAATCAACATGCTCAGGCAAATCGCGCCTTTCGCGAATAGCGCTAATCTTATCTTTTACCTCCTCTATACTTTTTACAAGTGATCCGCGCTTACTCTGGTACTTATTAGATCGAATATATTTTTCGTTCATGTGCTTTACGACTATCACTTCCTCTTCTGCTGTCAATTTCCTAGGAGCTGATTCGACGATCATTGTATGAATAATTTCCTCCGGCACAACTTCTGCTGCAGATTGTCGATTAGTTGTTTCTCTAATTTTTACATAATGGGACTGCTGATTTGGATCACATTTTGACCTGTTTTGTGTCCAGGATCCGTCATGTGTAAAACATCCAAATGTTTGTGTTACAGGCTCGCTTTCTATTGGCACTGCTTGTTCTGCAGAAATTGGACTAGCTTGATGTGCTTGATTTTCTTCTATTTCTGCTTCTATAGTTTCATAAGTAATTTCTTCTCTCTCATCTGTTTCAATACTTACGTTATAACAGACTATTCGACCTTTTTGAGTTTCAGATTCCTCACCGTTAATTTCAATCATGCAGTTGTCCTCTGGCCTTGTAACTTTAAATTGCTTGCCATTGCTAATCCCCTCCAATACCCATTTGGCAGTTTCATAATAGCAAGCTTGTCCTTTGTAATTTTTTGGCTTGAGTGTAAACGAAAGGTATTCGTTTGTATTAATAGGACTCTTGAAGTCCATAGAAATGACACCGGGCTTACTGCAATTTACAGAATTGTAATTCCTTTGAATCTGTGTTTGGTTTGAATGTGAAGTAGATGCAAAACTTTGGATGGATGTATTGCCTTCTGTGTAGCTCTGGTTTGTCGTAGATACTGTCATAGGTTTTATTTCGGATACATTGGTTTGTGAGGAATCTTTATATGTATAAAGAATCTCTGGTACTCCAAATATTTCATAAATCCTCTTACCTCTTATTGCCAGTAACATATTGCCATTTCTACACGTCCATTTTCCGTCAAGGACCGTTGATCTTTTTTCAATGTCAGGTTCTTCACATCTTAAAGGTTCAATTATTGGCTTCTTCTGCATGCATTCACAACTCCTGCATTCTTCGTTGCTTTTGCAGTCAAAATTCGATTCACATTGTTCTGTGCTGGATAGTATTCCATCTCCACATTTTGGTTCAGGCTTATCATCTTTTTCCTTTTTACAGTATTTGTTGCAACCGTCCCCGTCCTTATTATTTCCATCATCACACATTTCACTTAGAGATACTATTCCATCACCGCAATATGCCCACCTGCATTTACTTGTGCAGTGATCACTATCGTCTGTATTTCCATCATCACATCTTTCTCCTTGCTCGATAACGTTGTTACCACATTTGGGTTCAGGAAGTGTGCATTTACAATTTTTACATAACAGCCCTTCAGCACATTGCTTGTCAATTTCACATTCTTCACTAGCGTGTAGAAGTAAATCTCCACATTTTGGTTCAGGTTCATCATCCTTTTCTTTTTTACATTCCTTGCTACATCCATCGCCATTTATTCTGTTTCCATCATCACACTCCTCTTCTTTTAAATATACAGAGCCAGAATGGGATATAGTTTCTGGTTATAAGGATACGCAAGGCAGATTCACGGGCGAGTATAAACCTGGAAGTAATGTCACAGTTGCCGAGGTTCTTAAGATGGCTATGCGTGCAGCGGATGTTGATGAAACAGAATGCTCAGGTACTCCGATGCATCCGCAAGCTGCAAGTCACTGGTCGCGCGATTATGTCTCGTGCGCTGAATCAATGGGAGTCAGATTGTTTGTTAACTTGAATATGGTAAATCTGGATCGGCCGGCACTTAGAGCAGAAGTGCTTACTATTATTCACGATTCGTTTGATGACGATGTGTTACCAATCTATTCCACTTTCAATGACACTTCTGGGCACATTTACGAGGGAGACATTGCACGCGCTCAGCTTTACGGAATAATCAGTGGAGATACAAATGATTCCGGAGTAGAAGTTGGAACTTTCCGTCCGGATGATCCTATTAACCGTGCAGAAACCTCGAAGATTATTTATCAGAGGATGAAGGAGGAGGCGAGGGAGGAGGTGGATCTTAAATAACAGTTAACAATTAACTATTAACAGTTAACAATTGATTGATGCTTTAATTAAAGCAATGAAATTACCTTTTTAATAGGCTCCTTTTGTGGAAGAGCAAGTCGATAAAAAACGTATTTCCACTTTTTTGAATATTTGACTATACCAGCCGCCTTAAGGATTCTGAGGTGTTGGGATGTTGGGAAGTGGGATATGTGTAGTTCTTTAGCAATTTCGCCAACTGTCGCCCCCTTCTTTTCTTTTATATATTTAAGAATGTGCAATCTTCTAGCGTTTGCCACTGCTTTTAGCTGTAATTCTAATTCTTTCAATTTGGTCATGTTGTACATCATATTCTTATAAACACATTTGCGCAAATGTGTTTATGATAAATAACTGATAAATATGGTGTTCAAGAGTACTGCGAAAAAACCTCAGAATATTCAATCGTATGCAGGAGATTGATATATAATTTCCATATGCAAGAAAGAATTCAGAAAATATTATCGGCCCGAGGAGTCTGCTCACGCCGCAAAGCG
>CAZYBL010000104.1:0-4333 GCA_964645805.1 uncultured Candidatus Peribacteria bacterium
ATCGGAAATCGAAATCTCGAAGTTCTCATTTTCAACTTCATCAACAACTTCTTTAACAAGCAGGATAGTTGGCATATCTCTGCCTTCTTCGAGTTCAACCCGAATCTCCTGCTCTTTGTTACCAAAGTCTTTTCGGTATGCAGTTGCAATCGCCTGCTTAACGGCTTCCAGAACTTGCGTCGGGCTTACGTTCTTTTCGGAACAGATTTGATTGATGGCGGCTAGGAATGATGCGCGCATGATAATAATTGAGAATTGATAATTGAGAATTGATAATTAGTTGTCTGAAAAAATCACCGTCTTGATCACAAGACAGTGAAACTAATATCAATCGCTACGTCTATATAATACTCTTTTTGGTAGGGAATGCAAGTTAATCCTCAGTCTTCCACTCCATCAGATGGAGTTCTTTCTTCAAGACGCCTAAGTGCTTCAACTACTCTTAAATTTCGCTCGGCTATTTGCCCTGGAAGATCACTTGGCCTATGGCCATGCCTGATTCTATCTTCACGATGCCCCCCAGATGCCCTAACAGCGTCAGAATCAGAATCAATGTGAATTCCTTCGTTTACCATACATGCCCAGTATACATAACATCGTGCATCTTTGCTAAAAAATTGTCTGAACCACAGATTACACAGATGGCACGGATGACACGGATAGCTTGAATCGATTTAAATGTAAATAATCCGTGAGATCCGTGTTATCCGCGCTATCCGTGGTTCAGACAAGTAGCAAGCATTATTGACAACCGCTAATATGCTCATATGAAAGCTTTATGGATCACAATCCTGGCTTCAGCTGCAGCAAGCATCGGGATTGCAAAGGCAGTTGATGTGTATTTGATCGAGAGGATTTCGATAATAGGCTCATTCATTGGCTTTGAACGCACTCTAAACCCGGGGATTGCGTTCGGAATTAAAATTCCGGGATTGCTTCAAACAATACTCATATTTTTGGCACTCTTCTTCGTAGCTTGGTATGCGATAAAAGATGCTAAGACAATCTTCAGTCAAATCGGATTCGGACTAATACTTGGTGGGGGAATTGCAAATATCAATGATCGGCTGATGGATGGATTAGTAACTGATTTTATACAGGTGGGGAGTTTTCCGGTTTTTAATGCTGCGGATAGTTGTATCACTATAGGGATTGTGGTGCTTTTTTGGGAGATGGTGGTTAAGAAGAATGGTTAAATGGCTGAATGGTTAAATGGTTCGCAAGCGAATATAGAGCTTGGTGTCTCTTTAGCAACCATTTAGCCATTTGACCATTTAACCATTTATTAATATTTTATTTGCAGAGTACGCTACAATACTCTCCTCTAATTTTTTATGGATCCTACCATTAGTAATATCCAAAACACAGCAGCCGAGATTTCCGGTGCAGCGGTTACCAAAGCTGTACGTGAGTCGACTCAAACTTCGGCTGATGTCAGGTATAGAATTACCGGTGGTAATCCACTTAAAGGAGATGTGAATATCAGTGGCTCTAAAAATGCAGCACTCCCTCTTATCGCTGCAAGCCTTCTTGGGAGTGGAGAGACAGTTCTTACAAATGTTCCGGACCTAAGGGATGTTCGAATCATGTTGGAGATTCTTGATTACCTTGGAGCGGAAACAAGTTTCTTTGAGGGGGTTGTAAGAATCCGAACTCACAACTTGCATAGCCGACCAATCCCAATGGACTTAGTCGGGAAACTACGCGCTTCAATTGTTCTTATGGGTCCGTTACTTGCACGTTTCTCCGTTGTAGAGATGGCGTATCCTGGTGGAGATGTGATTGGCAAGCGCCCGGTGGAAGCGCATATAGAAGCGTTTAAACAAATGGGAGCTACCGATTCCAGCGGTGACGATGTGCTGCATCTTCAGGGCCAACTAAAACCTGCGCGCGTGATTCTCCCCGAGTTTTCTGTAACGGCAACAGAGAATGCAGTGATGGCAGCGGCGCTTACTGAAGGTGAAACTCAAATTGATATGGCAGCAGCCGAACCTCATGTTCAGGAAGTTTGCAAAATGATCGGAGCAATGGGGTGCGACGTTGATGGAATTGGAACACACACTATTCGCATTCGCGGAAGAAAAAATCTACAAAGTGTTTCACATTCAGTTACACCGGATTACCTGGAGGCGGGTTCACTTGCAGTAGCTGCAATAGTCACGGGTGGGAAAGTCAGACTTCATAACATTGAGTTCGATCACCTACTCGCGTTTCTAAATTCACTTACACGCATGGGAGTTGTGCATAAGTATGACGCGAGCGAAAAAGTACTTTTTATTGACGGGGAGCTTAGCTCGCTTAAACAGATAAACGTGAAGTCAAATATATTCCCGGGATTCCCGACTGATCTGCTTCCTCCATTAGGTGTAGCAATGACGCAAGCCTCGGGGGTTAGCAGAGTATTTGAGCGACTTTACGAAGGCCGTATGGCGTACCTGTACGAGCTTGAGAAGATGGGAGCGCACATTGAGGTCCTAAACTCTCATCAGGCTCTTATAATCGGTCCTACAGCCCTCAGAGGGCGTACTGTGGCCAGCAATGACATCAGAGCAGGGGCTGCAATGGTTCTGGCGGGATTATGTGCCCAAGGAGAGACGGTTGTGACAGATGTTAAGTATATTGAGAGGGGATATGATCGGCTCGAGTCTAAATTGAGGCAGCTTGGGGGTGAAATTGAGAGGGTTGTTAATTAAGTTGATTGATTTTTTACCCCTCTCCCTAACCCTCCCCCGAAGGGGGAGGGAAACTCTACAATGCCGATATCAAACTTTGAGGAAGCTTGTGCAGAGTACCCTCTCCCATGGGGAGAGGGACAGGGAGAGGGGTGATGATTAAAAATCAATAAACTCTTTTGGCTCTACATTAAACTTCCGCTAATATCTTTTCGATGCTTACCTTCAGTTCCCTTGGCAACCAAACAATCAAGGTCGTTAACGGTGGCAAAAAGGTCAGTGTCTTTCCGGAGAAAACTGATCCAAAGATTGATATCTCACTTTTGCCTCATCCGGAAGAGGATCCGGCGGAAGGGACGATATCCTGGCCTGGTGAATATGATTTTGATGGGCTTGCGGTAAGAGGAATTGGTCACGGAGAAGGTGATAAGGTTTCGTATGTAATTGATGTTGATGATGTCAGATGCGCGTTCCTTGCAACACCGCTTGAAGAACTTACTGATCACACGATTGAATTACTTGGAGACGTCGACATTCTTTTCTTGCCTGCTGATAATGCGAAGATGGCGCAAAAAATAATCGATCAACTGGACCCGCGTGCGCTTATTCCTTTGCAAACAAAAGATAAAGATACATTCAAAGAACTTCTTGATAAATGCGGAGCTTCCGGCAAGAGTGCGGAGAGTGAGTTTAAGATCAAAGGCAGATCAAGTTTGTCTGCAGAGGGGAGAGAAGTAGTGGTGCTAAAATCGTAAATTGCTACATTGTTACATTGCCCCTAAAGAGAAACCTATTTTATTCTCGCTTGCGAACAATGTAGCAATGTAACAATGTTACAATGCATAATTATGAAACTTGTTTTACCAGATGTGAAATATAAGCGGAGCTTTTTAGAAGCTATTGCAGAAAACTTAGATCAGGATGAAGTTGGGTTTGGGATGCTTGGGGAGTATTACAAGGAGCTTGGGTCACCGGAAACGTTTGAGGATTATGTTCAGGTTAGAAAAGATCATTCGGAGGGCAGAAATCTACCTGATGGTTGGATACCTGCAACAACCTATTGGTTAATTGATGGTGATGAGTTTATTGGGGAGACAAATCTTAGGCACGAACTTACTGATTTCTTAAGGAAAGTCGGGGGACACGTTGGTTACTGGATTCGTCCTTCAAAACGCAAGAAAGGTTTCGGTACAAAAATACTAGAGTTGGTTTTGAAGAAAGCTAGAGAGATGAGCATGAAAAGGATTTTGGTAACTTGTGATGAGGATAATGTTGGCTCCAAAAAAATAATTGAGGCGAATGGGGGAGTATTTGAAAAGGCGAATGATATGGGTAAGGGTAAGCCGAAGAAACTTTTGTTCTGGATTTCTTTACTTTCGTGATTTAGCGAGCGTTTCCAAGTATTCAATTCCAGATAAATTCATTGCATCAAGGACAACTTGATTAGCTGTGTTACTTGTGAAGGGCTTGCCATCTTTATGTCGCTGCATAAAAAATTCCATTTGCGATCTTAATGCACGTACAGTTTGAGCATCTGTTGGGAAAGTGCTTTGCCTTAAATGTAATGGTTGTTCTTTCATAATTTTGCCTTGCTATGAGCGAAGTCGAGAGCGTTTCATTTCGGGCGCCTAAAAAGATCAGTTCTTAGCTTACAATAGCAC
>CAZYBL010000105.1:0-270 GCA_964645805.1 uncultured Candidatus Peribacteria bacterium
ACTCGAAGGTTTCCTTTCCGAGATGGGTTGGATGAAGTCCTCCGAGAAGTATCTTGGTTTCAGGTTTAATTCTCTTGATTTCCTTCGCCACTTCAACAGTCATTCCAATGAGTGGAGTGTTCGAACTCATGGCAACGATGGAAGGGTTTTCTTTCTTCATTATCGCAGGCAGGTCCTTCATAGTCAGCTTTAGTGGGGTCATATCGATGATATTCACGTCCTCGCCCTGCTGTCGAAGATATGCGGCAACGTAGCTTGGACCAAGCGGTT
>CAZYBL010000105.1:280-4249 GCA_964645805.1 uncultured Candidatus Peribacteria bacterium
GCAGCATGAATAAGATGCCCATAGGATGGGTTTAGAAACAATATTTCACTCATTCACTCTTCACCTTTATCAACCAAACTGGGAAGAACAACAAAAGAAAACCCTGGAAAAACCTCGGCGTTCTGCGGATAAGCTTGCATAAACCTTCCAATTTATTGCCGCCTCTGTCTGATTTCATTCCAAGTTTCCTCATATTCGCGAGTATCTCAAAGGTTAGATCCTCCTGAAGGAATCCGTTCCCCCTTAGCAGTCTTTTGAGAGATGGGTAGTAGAAAAGCTTTATGAATCCGTAATCGTAGTCTCTTTTTGTGACTGAGCGATATTTTCTCTGAAGAAAATTCGGCAAGAATTGGTAGAGAGGAAGTTCATAGTGGGGCTCCACAGGCCAGAGATTATTCGCCGTGGTGAGGTACAACATACCATCCTTCTTCAGCACCCTTTTTATCTCAGAAAGCATTTTCTCAGGTCTTTCAACATGTTCAATTACCCATGTGCAAATTGCGATGTCAACTGAGTTGTCTTTGAGCGGCATCTTCTCAGCATTTGCAACCAGAAATTCCACATTTTTTCCCTTCTTTTTCTTGGCTTCTTTAATCCAGTCTTCATTTATGTCAATCCCAACCACGTTCTTTGAATAATTTGCAATATAATTCGAAAGTTCTCCAAGGTGCTGGCCACAGCCTATGTCAAGAACTGTCTTTGTCTTGTCCAGCCCAAAGTATGTTGTAAGAACTGATGCCGTCCCCTCCATTCTATTCTTCGCTCGCTCCCGCGCCTTAGCCAATCTTTTCTTTCTCCACTCACTCATTTTTTCGCCTTCAGTACACAAAAACTCCCAAAGTAATTGAAAGGTATCCATGAAAACATTAAATCCAATACTCGATTAAGAGGTTCGATATTGAGCTTCTTAATCCTTCCAACCGGAGGAAGCCTAATCAGGGAAATTGTATACACGTCCACGTCTCTAAATTCTTTTCTCAGTTTTCTTTTCAGAGTCAGCGCATTCAGATACTTTTCTTCCGGAGTTACGAACCCGACAACTTTTGTTAATCTCTTGAATCCGAGAAGCCTGTGCATCAGCCTTCTTGTGTAATAGTAGAATCCATTTATACTCATCATATTTGGTTCAAGCGCAACCAGTGTCCCGCCCTTTTTGAGAACTCTGAATGATTCCTTGAATGCCGCATCAAGATCAGGGATGTGATGAAAGATGCCGTGCCCAAACACAACATCGAAGCACTCGTTTCTGAAAGGAAGTTTGAGCGCATTTGCCTTGACAAAAAAGACTCCTGAGCTTTTTTCCTTTCCATTTTTCACCTTTTCAAGATCCCTCTTTCTCAATTCAATTAATTTATACGATAAATCAATACCAACCTCAGGATCCCCGCCCAGCTTGCCAAGATACTGGCTGAATCCGCAGCCAATCTCAAGAACCTTTTTTCACTGGAGATTCAATTTTTCGAGTTCCTTCATTCAAATTTTACGAATATAGACCCATCTTGGTAAATTGATATCTTCCAGATGTGCCTTGTACTCCTTCTCAAACATCTCCTCTTCGACCTGGATGTTTGAATCAGCCCCTCCAAGAAGTATTGGTATATCTCCTTTGATTTCGTATTTAGTATTACATACAGGACATCCGAGCTTTCCATTCAGCTCAGCCCTGCACTCAGGACACACCAATAGCTCTAGATATTTTTTATTCATTTTCTCCAAGTGAGTATACAACATATCTGTCGTTCTCAAATACTATTTGATAATCAAAAGCCTTCGGCTTTTCGAAAATTGCGTAGCTCACATCATACTTATCCACAAGCCCTTCAACCTCTCCCTGTCCGAGAGATGCATAACTCTCCCTTAGAACAACAGGGATTTTCCCATAATAGTAGTCATCAAAAAGTGTAGTAAAATCTTCCCCATTCAAAACGTCCTTTAGTCTTTCATACCACTCGACCATATATTCTTCTTCAAATGGCATGGATTTGAAGTCCACTATAATCGCGCGATTTGCCCCAAGTGGAAACGAATCAACCAAAGGAGGTGTCAAGAGAATTGCATCCTCTGGTGTTTCATCTTGGATAAACATATAGACTTCACTCAAATTTTCCTCATATGTAACTCTCCCAATAATTGGGTTCATGAAAATGAAGATGATTCCTACAAGAACCGCAGCCGTAAACAAAACAGAAGCGTATTTCTTGTCATTGAAAACAATAAACACATAAGCAAAAACAAATGCAACTAATGCAACCGCAGGATAGTATATGCCTTGGTAATAAATCGGAGCAAAAAGCGCGGCAAGGATTGCCAGAACTGCAATTGGCCTAAGAACTTTCCTTTCAGAAAAATAAGTACAGATATCAAAATTCTTCACCCTCTTCAAAAACAGCCTGAGGTAAAGCAGTCCAAACATAGGGATTAGGGAAATGGACTGCAGAAACGCAAGTGGAAGCAGCCTGAAGTAGTTTCCAGTCAGAGAATTATCCATTCTGTTCCCAATGTAATCAGCAATGAACATGTATCCAAAAAGAGAGAGGAATATCGAGACCCTGAAGAATTGCAGTTTCGTGATGAGTTTTATTGGGAAAACTTCGACAAAGAAAAATCCAAGGAAATAGTAAAGAGCGATTATCCCCACAATCTGATAGATTTTTTTCTTGAATAACTCATCACATTTAGAACATTTTAATCCTATATATCCAGTAATCAAAAATGCAGCTACCGAGAAGTAAGTGAACAGCTGCCATGTGGATGGCATGTAGTGGTGAGGATGCCTAAAGAGGAATATGAAGGTTATGAACTCTGAGGTGTAGGCAGTCTGCTGTTGAAGCATAGAGAGCCCCATCGGAACGAGGACAATAGAAGATATTATGAAAAAGGGCAGTGTCTTCCACAGAGATTTGATATTTTTCAGAGAAGGCGGAGTCTGAAGAAGCAGAAGTGCAGTGAAAATGCCAAACATATGGAAGCCGACCAGAACCTGGAACAGAGATGCAAAACCAATCATCGCGAAAGCCTTGAGATGTTTGTCCTTGAAGAAGAAATACATACCTGCAATCGCAAAGGTCACAGCAAGACAGGCTGGAGCAAGATCTGTCTTGAAAATCTCATTTCCACCCAGTGCGAATTGCGGACCAAAACTCATGAGAAAAACTGAAAGAAGGGCTATGTTCTTCTTCTTGAAGAAGAATTTCGAGAGCTTGAAAACAAAAAATGATTTGAAAAAAGCATCTACAAAAAATACAAGCATGTACAATATTTCGAAATTTCCAATTAAAAAGTTCAGGTTCAACATTAGCCAGTGGAAAGGATACCTAACATTGAATGCAGTATCACTTACATTCACATACCAGTCATTCTCAAGGTAATTGGCATCTGCGAGCCTGAACAGCATGGGAACCTGCCCATTGTTGTCTCCAGAGCCAAATTCTGTGTACCTAATTGCAACGAAAAGAAAGGTCAACAGCAACAAGACTAGTATCTGGTTATTCTTAACATACTCCACAAGGTTTTTACTCACTTTTTGATTCCCTATGCCCTGTTAGGGTGTAAAAACAATCGCCCCTATAAATACCTATCTAACATCCTTAAATACTCTTTTGAATAGTCGATAAAAAGTTTTATATCCAGTTCTAAACTATGTAAATGCCAAGAAAGGTAGGAACCTGATATGAAACCAGAACTAACAATAATCATTCCAGTCTACAATGAGGAAGCGACTTTAGAGGACACGATCAATCAACTGAGGCATTTCCAAAGCAATAAAATCCGCATCCTTTACGTAAACGACGGGAGCACCGACCAAACCTCTGACATTCTTCAGAAACACAACACCGACTATATAGATGCCCCACACGGCGGCTATGGCTCTGCGATAAAAGTTGGGATTCAAAACGCAAATTCCAATTTAATCTCCATCCTTGACGCCGACCTCCAATTTGATCCACATGAGATAATTGAAATCTCAAA
>CAZYBL010000106.1:0-4224 GCA_964645805.1 uncultured Candidatus Peribacteria bacterium
GCATGTGTTAGGCGCACCGCTAGCGTTCACTCTGAGCCAGGATCAAACTCTTTAATAAGACAATTGACAGTTGACTTTTGACAGTTGACTAATCAATTGCCGGAGTTTAGACCTGTCTTAGGTCGTTAAACGTTAGTTTAAGTTGTGTAGTATATTTCAAAAGAAATAGTATCGAGGTTATTGTTGTGCCGCTCGAAGCGGCACTTCATAAGCTTCTCTACTCTGCGATGATGTGAATGAGCTTAAAAAAACGAACTCCTACCCCCATGCAAGAAGGCAGAAGCCGACTTAAGAATGCTAGGGGATAAAGGATTCTCGAGCCCCGTCCCGCATGCGCGGGATTGGGGAGAGCGAAAGTAATTTTAAGGTATGGAAAACCTGCGTCAAGTTTATTTTGGCATATTAATGCTGCCTATGCCTCACCACCACTTCCGCCAATAGCCCAAAAAGCCCTATCTGGAGCCCTGATAAGAAGAGAAGCAGCCCTGTGTCAGAAATATTTGAATCTGTGGCTAGGGTATTAATCATTGTGATTAGCCCAGCGATTAAAAGCAGAGTCGATGGCCATGCGAAGAATTTGAGTGGTCGGAAGTAGGTTGTAATCCGGATGATTAAACCAAGAAAACTTATGAAGTTTTTGAAACCATTTAAGCCGCTTGAAAGAGAGCTTTTGCCAACACGCTTGAAGTAATCAATCGGTACGTACTCAACTTCGTATCCGTTGGTAAGTGATGCGAGGGTAATTGTGATTGTGAAAGAGAAACGTTGTGGGTAAATGTGCATGAAGCGTTCAGCAAGTGAGCGAGTGAATATTCTCATTCCAGAATTGTTATCGGGGATCCTGATTCCTGTTAATGAGTTTGCCAAAAATGCAACAATTGCTTTTGCAGGTTTTCTAATAAGTGGGATCTTTACACCTTTCTTTGTCCTTGCTCCAACAACCATGTCGGCATCGGTCTCTTTAAGTTTTCTGAAAAGTTCGGGGAAGCTTTCTATCGGATAAGTTCCATCTGCATCAACAGTCGCAATCAGATCGCCTTTGGATTTTCTAATTCCGGTTTTAATACTTGAGCCGTAACCTCTGTTAAAAGAATGAGTAATGATCTTGAGATCAGGCGAAGAGAATTGATTAAGTACCCGAGGCGTTCCATCTTCACTTCCATCATTAATTACAATGATTTCAAATTGTTCACCGGTTGCAATTAAAGCTTTATTAGCACGCTCGATTGTGTCTGCAATCGATGCTTCTTCGTTGAAAGTTGGGATAATTAGGGAAATCACGGGTTAGAGGTTAGCGTAAATTTTGTTTCACGTAATCCTTTTCTTTTAGTTGGTTTTGAGATCTTTTTCCAGGTTTTCCTAAGTGCATTGAACATAGGGCCAATGATTCTTATTGAAATATGCTCAACAGTCCATCTTGCTAACCTCAGCTTTCCAATTCCAAAGAAGATTCTCAGACACCATTCAACCAGAATTCTGGAAAATGGAATGTGTTCAGGCTTGTACCCATAGTCAGGTTGAACTCTTTTCCATGAATTTCTGATAAACGATCCACGCTTTTTGAAGTCCAGCATATGGCCGTGCATGTCGAGTGCTTCATCAAGTGGGATTTCTTCAAGTTCAATCAGGTTGCGCTGTTTCATATCTTCAAGAAGCTCTTTGCCAACTTCGGATCTAGCCAAAATCACGGAATGTCCTCCACGCTCCTTCTCGTACTTCGGTGACCATGCATCGCCGACGGAAATGTCTGTAAGTTCATTTGTAAAATCAACAAGTTGGAGTGATCCTGAAGTTATAAAGAAGGGGATTAGGTAGTTGTAGTGAAATTTTTCTGCTTTGAGGATGCGTCCGTCTTTGAGCTTAATCTGAAGATGTCCTGGCCATTCTCCGGCGCGGTATTTTAGATCTTCAATTTCTTCTTCGGACTTAACTCCATTGGACCTTAGAAAACTTCTGATCGCTTCGAAATACATTTGGGTTCCCATGTAAGGTCCGATGATGTATTTGATTGATTTAACTGAAGGATGATTCATCATTTGGAGTTTTCTAATTGATGCAACCTGATCTGGGAGGCCGACGTATGCGAGCCGGGACCCGCGGGTCCCGGCTGCGTGCAGTAATTCGGATAAAATTGTGTTGGTTGGAGTCAGCGAATATACGCTTTGTGCACACTCCATGACTTCTTCCTTTGTTCTGGCAATGATTGGTTCCGCTTTATAAGGAACAGTTTTACCGACTTTTAAACAGGTTGCCCCGTCAATTTTATTTCGTTCAAGAAGATCGATTAAGATCGCAGAGATTATTCCTCCGGATGCGGCGTTCAGTTTCACATCCTGATCAGTCGCATGCCCAACGTATGATTTCTCCGTGACTCCGCAGAGCATGTTTTGGGGTTGTTTTCCAAATACGAATTCGTTGAGGGCGGGGTAGAAGCAGGTGCGGGCGGGGCAGCCTTCGAGATTGGTTTTTGGTTTTTGGTTTTTGGTTTTTGGGATCGGGATACCATTCTCTTCTTCAAATCTGAGTGCTCCGCCGGAAAGCCCAACGCATGTTCCGCATTGAGTGCACAAGCCAGGGTCGATTACGTCTGCCTTTAGCTGAGTCCAGGAATTGGTCATAAATGATGATAATGCTGCAGCCGAGGTTCATGAACCTCGGCTTCGTATTTTATAATTTTTTACAAATAAAAGTCCTTCTGAGGCATAGAATACGCTTGAGTAATTCAGGAAATACTTTCTCCAGCATTTTCCCAAAACTAATTAACCATTTGGGTCCAGCCGGGATTAGAACGAAAGACCTCTCAGTGATAACTCTTAGGTCAGTTGCCCTGAAGCAATTTAAAAGTGTCTTTCTCCTCAGCATCATGTGCGGACCTTCGCCGTGATCTAATTTAAGTTTTGCAGAGAGCCAGTGAACAGGTTCCCAAAGAACTGCGGGAGTGGTCAGGACTAATGTGCCTCCGGGCTTAAGGACTCTTGCAAGCTCCTTAATAAATTCCTTTGGCCATGGTACATGTTCAATTGTTTCGTAGTTTAAAATTACATCGAAGGTTTGGTTTTCGAATGGTAACGGAATTCCATCAAAGAAAATTATTTCGGCTTCCAAATTACTCTCATCTAATCTTTGCTTAGCTTTGTTCTCAAATGAGCGCGCCATTGGCATGCATGTGAATTTGGCTGATGGATATTTTTCTTTAAAAAACTTTGTACCAATAGCTGTTCTGCAATCAATGTCTAGGACTCTAGTTCCTTTGGGAATTGTAAACAGAGGATGAGAGTCTTTGAATCGCCTCAAATAAGAATCAATTCCTTTATTTATATCATCGTACTCAGGGACGGAGTCCCAGTGAGCAGCTACTTGCCGCATTGTCCAGTTACTTTTCATGGTGATATTGTGTTAGAAGGTTAATTCTGATTGCTAACTAAGGCAATGCAGATGTAATGAATCTGGCTATGCTTGACAAGACAGTTTGTCAGTGTAAGAATGTGTCTCCCGCGGACAATCAGCAGGAAATTTCTTACTTTTATTATTATGGAAGATGCAGAAGTTGATCTATTTGATCAGGTAGAAACATTGCTTGAATTTGCGAAAGAAAGAGATGATATTGATACAGGAAAACTTGATGCTATAAGAGAGCGAACAGACGAACTCAGAGGTAATACTAGTGATCCTGAGTATGTTGAAAGACGTATTAAATTATTCATAAGGAGATTGAAAAAGATGTGCAATTTTGTAGGGGAATAAAAAAGACCCTCAGAGGCCTATAGTTATTACTATGTTTCATGATTAAAATGAGCAAGGGATAATCCTCTTAGGAAATAAACTGCTCCAAGCGATCCACTTAAGAAGTTACTCGCAAACATTAGCAAAGCCAATGCCACGGCGTGTTCTGCGGGGATTGAATAGAATCCTAGCAGCCAAATTAAAGCCGCATCTCTGGTTCCTAAACCTGATGGGGCTATTGGTAATACTGCGATAGTTCCAGCGATTGTGAAAATTAGAACAAGTGTGAGGCTGGGCAGATCAATTCCTATTGAGCGAGCCACAGTGATTGCCCAAATGTAATAGATAATCCAGTTGGCGACAGTATATAAGGATGCTTTGGAGATAACTGGAAGAGTTAAAGTGCTTTTTAGGAATGGGAGAAAGTTTTTTATTTTTTTATTTACTAAAAGCGTAAGGACTAAAATCAAAAAAGATCCTGGAATAGCGAGCAGGAGTATT